>NZ_JBEXPJ010000046.1:0-52752 GCF_040611995.1 Lentzea sp. NPDC006480 | reverse complement strand
GGTGAAGGTGACGTCGTGGCCGTACTCGGTGTCCGCGACCTGGTACCCGGCGGCCCGCAACGCGTTCTGCTTCCGCTCGTTCGGCCGGCGCGTGAGCACCAACGGCCCGTCCTCGGTGATCGCGACGGTGTGCTCGCTGTGCGCCGTGCGCGACCCATCGGCGGACCGCAACGTCCAGCCGTCGTCGTCAAAAATGATCCGGTCGGTCGTCGCCGCCAGCCACGGCTCGATGGCGATCGTCAGGCCAGGCCGCAACTTCATGCCGTGGCCGCGCTTCCCGTTGTTCGACACGTGCGGCGCCTCGTGCATCGTGCGCCCGATGCCGTGCCCGCCGAACTCCAGGTTCGGCGTGTACCCGAACTCCTTGGCCACCTCACCGATCGAGGCCTCGATGTCGCCCATCCGATTACCGGGCCGCGCGGCCTCGATCGCCGCCTCCAGCGCCACCTCGGTGGCCTGGATGAGGTGCAGGTCCTCGTCCCTGGGCGTGCCCACGATGACCGACACCGCCGAGTCCGCCACCCACCCGTCGATGCCCACCGCGATGTCGAGCGTCAGCAAGTCGCCGTCCTGCAGCACATAGCTCTTCGGCAGCCCGTGCAACACCGCGTCGTTGACCGACAGGCAGATGACGTTGCGGAACGGGCCCCGGCCGAACGACGGCGAGTAGTCCCAGTAGCAGGACTCGGCGCCGCGCTCCTGAATCAGCCGCCGCGCGTGCAGCTCGAGGTCGAGCAGGTTCACGCCGATCGCGGCGGCTGCCGACACCTCTTCGAGCAGTGCGCCGACGAACTGGCCGGTGACGTGCATGCGCGCGATCTCGGCGGGCGACTTGAGTTCGATCAACGTGTTCCTCCGTTAGGCTGGTACCGGTATAACAATACCGGGTCGGCCGGCGACAACGCCTCCACAGGGTGGCCCGATGTCCTGGGTGCCCGCATCTCCTGGGAGGCGTCGTCGATGAGGTGACGGTCGCTGTTGAACTGACGAACCGCTGCGGCCGAAGGCGGCCGGTGCCACAGCGCGAACCTGGGACGCTCAGCCCAGGACGAGGAACTTCCGCACTGCCTCCTGTTCCAACGGACCAAGTCGTGCGGCGAAGGCCGGGTTGTCGGCGGCGAAAGCCAGCAGTGACAGCACGACGTGACCGGTCGCGTTCCGAGCGTCGAGGTCGGCGCCCGAGAGCACGTGCAGCGCGGTGATCAGATAGGAACGAGCACCGGGCGCGGCCTGGCGCAGTGCGCGCCACGCGGCGGGATCCAGCAGGCCGAACGAGATGAGCCCGGTACCGCGCCGACCCGCCGCCGCGGCTGCTTTCGGCCCGAGCGCGGCCACCACGAACTCGATCGGATCGGCTACCAGCGCGGTGTGCAGGAACTGGACGGAACGGACCCGGTCACCCTCGCGGTAGTCGGCAGAACGGCCGGCGCACAGGTCCTGCAGCGCGGCCGTGAAGCTCTCCAGCGCGCAACGAAGGTGACGTCACGCCGATGCCCAGCTTGATGCGGATGGTGGCCGCGGCGCACAGGCTCAGGAAGACGAACGGGTCGCCGTGCGCCATCGGGGTGTCGTAGAGCCAGAAGCTGTCGGAGCCCAGCTCCTCGGCCCGCGCGGCGAGGTCCTCCACACCGGGGCCGGCGGGCGCCACCATGCCGAGTCGCATCGGCTCAGCCCAGGTCCGCGCCACACCCGCAAGCACAGATCGTTCCACTCACACGGTCGAGCTAGGACGATCACCTGGGTGGGCGACGCGGTTTGCGTTGACCGGCATCGCATCTCCACAGTGCCGGGCATGAAGCAGGTGTTGCAGCACAGGATCGACTCGACGTTCGCCCACTACGACGTCGACGGCAACGGCGTCATCGAGCTGGCCGACATCTACGCGCTGGCCAACCGGCTGCTGCGGGCGTTCGGGGAGCCGGCGTCCTCGGAGCGCGGGAGTGAGCTGGTCGACGCGTACGACCGGTTCTGGGAGATGCTGGTCGACCACTGCGATGCCGACCGGGACGGCAAGATCGGGCCCGAGGAGTACCGGGACGCCATGATGGAGGCGTTCGTCGACCACGGGCCGTTCGACGCGGACTTCCTGGAGATCGTGCAGTCGTTGCTGGACCTCGCGGACACCAACGGCGACGGCCGGGTCGACGCGGACGAGTTCGGCGTGCTGCTGAAGGCGCGTGGGCTCAGCGAGGAGGAGTGCGGGATGGCGTTCGCGCACCTCGACACGGACGGCGACGGGGCCATCAGCGTGCAGGAATACGTCGCGGCAGTGCGGGACTACTACACGAACCCCGCCGAGGACACCCCCGGCAGCTGGCTGTACCCGACGTCGCTGCAGCTCACCTGAGCGCGGAACAAAGCAGCGGGCTCACGAATTATCCTAATTAAAGGAGCCCGCTGGAGCCGCTCAGGAGGAACCGTGCCACTGATCGGCCGCGAGGACGACATCAGCTCGATCAGGGCGTACTTCGACAACGCCGGCGTGCGCGGTGGCGCGCTCCTCATCGCCGGTGAGGCCGGGGTCGGCAAGACCGCGGTGCTCGACCAACTCATCCGCGACAAGAGCGACGAGCGGGTGCTGCGCGCGGCCGGGGTGCAGTTCGAGTCGGAGATCGGCTACTCGACGCTCAACCAGCTGCTGATGCCCCTCGACGCCGAGATGCACGCACTGAGCGAGGCCCACCGCACGGCGTTGAGGTGCGCGCTCGGGTTCGAGGTCGGTCCCGTGCCTGACAGGCTCGTGGTGTCGAACGCCGCGTTGCTGCTGCTACGCGCGTTAGCCCAAGAGACACCCATCTTCATCGCCATCGACGACCTGCACTGGATCGACCGTGCGAGCGCCGAGGTCCTCAGCTTCGTGGCGAGAAGGCTCGTCGGCAGCCCGATCGTCTTCGTGGGCGCGTGCCGGACGGCGGAGCGCGGCTTCTTCCAGCAGAGCGGCCTCAACGAGATCGTGCTGCCGCCCCTGGACGTCCCGTCCGCCCGCACCCTCGTCCAGCACCACTTCCCGGACCTCGCACCGGCCGTCCGGAGAAGACTTCTCGAAACCGCGGCCGGAAACCCGCTCGCGCTGCTGGAGCTGCCGTCCGCTTTGGACGGTGCCCAGCGCACCGACTTCACCGCGCTGGGCGAGGTCCTGCCGCTGTCCGAACGACTCCAGGCGATGTTCACGGACCGCGTCAGAGGCCTCCCCGAGCAGACCCGGCTCATGCTGCTGCTGTGCACCCTCGGCGGCTCGATCGACGTCGGCAGGCTCAGAACCGCGGGCGGCACCGCCTGCGTCCTCGACGACCTCGCCCCGGCCGAGAAGGCCAGGCTGGTGCAGACCGGCCCGAACCGGCTCACGTTCCGGCACCCGCTGATCGGCGCGGCGGTCGTCGAAGCCTCCTCCGAGACGGAACGCCGCTGGGCCCACGCCAGGCTGGCCGAGGTCGTGGACGCCCCGGAACGCCGCATCCGCCACCTCGCCGAGTCGGCCATCGACCCGGACGAGGACATCGCGGCCCAGCTGGAGTCCGCCGCCGAAAAACTGATGAAGCGCGGCGACGCGATCGGTGCGGTAACAGCGCTGACCAGGGCCGCGGAACTCAGCCCCGCCCAACGGGACCGCGGCCGCAGACTCGCTGAAGCCGCGTACATCGGCGCCGAGGCCGGCGGCGAGATGGCCACCGCGACGAGACTGCTGGGCGACGCGCGCCAGACCGGTGCGCAGTCGCTCTACGCCGCCGCGGCCGCCGCCCACCTGCTGATCAACAGCGACGGCGACGTCACCACCGCGTACCGGCTGCTGGCGGGTGCGATCGAGGCCGGCGACCACGGGTTCGACGCCGAGAACCCGGTGCTGCTCGAAGCGATGCACAGCCTGATGCTCATCAGCTGGTGGGTGGGCACGGAGGAGTCAGGACGCCACCACCGCGCGCTGGTCGACAAGCTCGTCCCGGAACCGAACCCGGTCACGCGCGTGAACGCTGCGGTGTTCGCCGACCCCGCGAGCGCCACGGAAGAAGACCTCAAGACGCTCGACGCGCTGATCGACTCCGTGACCGACGACGAGGAACCCACGCGGCTGGTCCGGATCGGCACGGCGGCGTTGTTCGGCGACCGGCTGCACCTGATCCGCACCTCGGAACGCCACCTCGTCGAGCTCGGCCGAAAAAGCGAAGTGCCGGCCCGGCGGTACATCGGCGCGCTCATCCACCTCGCGATCGACGCCTTCCACACCGGCCGCTGGGACGAGGCGTGGCAGCTGTGCGACGAGGGCCTGGGCGTGTGCGCCGAGCACGGCTTCCGGTTCTTCCGCTGGTACTTCGACTGGGTGCACGCACTGGTCGCGGCCGGGAGAGGTGAGATCGACGTCGCCCGGCAGCTCACCGACGCCACGATCCGCTGGGCGCAGGCGAACCGTGCGGCCGGCGTCACGTACTTCGCTTGGCAGGCAAGGGGATTGGCGGAGATCGGCGCGGGCGACTACCGAGCGGCCTACGAAGCCGCGACGAACGTCAGCCCAGCAGGAGAACTGACCGCGTTCCGCCCGACCGCGCTGTGGTCCGGCCTCGACCTCGTCGAAGCGGCGCTCCACAGTGGACACAAGCACGAAGCCGAGCAGCACGCCCGGGCAATGGTCGCCACGTCGTCACGCACAAGGCTTCTCGCCACCGCAGCACGCGCACTGGTCGGCGACGAGGCTCTGTTCGAGGAGGCGTTGTCAGGCGAGGACATCTGGCCGTTCGACACGGCACGGGTCCGGCTCCTCCACGGCGAACGTTTGCGCAGGCTCAGAGACACCGGAAGGGCACGAGACCAGCTCACCCTCGCCCACGACGCTTTCGCCGAACTGGGCGCCATCCCGTGGCGTGATCGCGCTGCTGCCGAGTTGCGCGCCACGGGCCTCACCCGGAGCACGAACGAGTCAGAGCTGACCCCGCAGGAACGCGAGATCGCCGAGCTCGCGAGCCGCGGCCTGACCAACAAGCAGATCGGGCAGCAGCTGTTCCTGTCGCACCGGACCGTCGGCGACCATCTCTACAAGATCTTCCCGAAGCTCGGCATCACCAGCCGCGCGGCCCTGCGAGACGCCCTGACCGGCTACGACCGGCGGCCAGTCATCTGACGGATGCTGTCCCGCCAGGTGGGCGCCAAGCTGAGGGGTATGACCGTGAACTGGCCCCCTGGCTGGGGCCCGGACAGCTGCGACAGCTTCGTCAGCCACGAACGCCTCGTCGCAGCACCGGAAAGCGCGGTCTTCGCGCTCGTGACCACCGTCGAGGACTGGCCGAAGTGGCAGCGCGGCACAGACGCCGTCGAGCTCACGGGCAGCGGGTTCGTGGTCACGACAGCCCTGCACACGTTCGACGGCATCGTCGGCGAGCTCGTGGCACCGAACCGGTTCGGCTGGGCGGCGATCTGTGACGGCCTGAGCTTCTACCAGTCGTGGCTGCTCATTCCGGACGAAAACGGGACCCGCGTGCTCTTCCAGGAAGCCTCACGCGGCCCGAGCGCGGTGATGCACGCCACCAGCAGAACCGAGCAAACCCACGACTGGCTCGGGAACATCCCGCCGGTTTAGTCAGTTGTGGGTGACTGTCAGGAGTCGTTACTACCTGGGAGTCGCGATGGACCACCAAGCCGTCTTCGAACAGGCGTGGGCAGCACCGGGCAACACGAAGGTCGACCTGCCTCCGGTGCGGGTCAACGAGGTGCTGCGCGAGCGTTACGACGTGTCGCCGCCGTTCGAGTACACCGGCACGCAGCTGTGGGACATGGAGACCCGCAAGGCGAAGCAGCCGGACGTCTACCTCCCGGGAGTCGTGACACCGGGCAGTGCCGAGAAGTTCCCCAGCACGTGGCACGGCCAGGTCGAGGAGTTCGTCCGCGTGTCCGAGCAGAAGCTGTGGCTCGACCGCGAACGCTCCGAGATCATCATCGAGCAGGTCCGGCTCGACCACGCCCGGCGGCGCGCGTTCTTCGTCGGCGCGGAACGCTTCGAGGCCCCGGACGGCCGCGTCTTCATCGCGGGCAAAGGCCAGCCGATCTTCCACGTCGAGCACTCCGTCGCCGGAACCGAGGAAGATCCGCTGAACCTCTGGGACGTCGTCAACCTGACCGAACAGCCCGATCCCGAGCTGGCGGCGGCTTTCGACCCGATGGCGCACGACCCGTACCTGCGGGTGTTCATCGAGGTGCATCTCCGCGAAGCACTGGGTCGTGCGCTCGTCCGGCGTCAGGCGTTGGCAGCACGCAGGATCAGGCCGGCGACCACGTCCGGCTGCGACGCGAACACCGCGTGCGAGGCGCCTTCGACCGTGACGGTCTCGGCACCGGCCCGCTCCGCCATGAACTTCACCGCGGCGAGGGGAATGTTCTTGTCCGCACCGGCGATCACGAAGTAGCTGGGCAGCCCGCGCCACGCCTGCGCGCCCTCGGCGTTCTCGTTCAACGCCGCGATCGTGATCGGCCGCTGCGTGACGGCCATCCGCCGAGCCGTGTCCACCGGCACGTCAGCGGCGAACTGGCCGTGGTACAGCTCCTGCGCCACGTACGCGTCCTGGCCGCCGTCGGGCAGCGGAACCGTGCGGAGCGTCTCGCCGAGCGAGCTGCCGGGGAACTTGCCGGACAGGCTCGCGCCGCTCTCCCCGGCTTCCGGGGCGAACGCGGCGACGAACACCAGCGCGGTCACGTTGTCCGCGCCGGCACCCGCCTTGCTGATCACCATGCCGCCGTAGGAATGCCCGACCAGCACGACCGGGCCCTCGATCGAGTCGACGAGCGCCCGTACCTGTGCCGCGTCGTGAGCCACTGACCGCAACGGGTTCGCGGCCGCGATGACCGTGTGCCCCTCAGCCTGCAGGCGGTCGGCGACCGGACCCCAGCCGCCGGAGTCCGCGAAAGCACCGTGCACCAGAACGATGGTTGGTTTCATGCCGCCCATCGTGGTCCGGACGGTGACTGGCCAGCGTCCGTCAGATGACTGTCCTCGGCGCGACGGTCATTTGACAGACGTTCCGCCGGTGCCCGGCTCAGCAACATGGCCGACATCTTCGAGCACTGTCCACGGAGGACGTTCATGACCACCACCCTCATCCGCGACGCTCCGGCCGTCCCGGTGGCGCGGATCCCGTTGACCACGTTCGCGATCGGCTTCGGCCTGTCCGGGCTCGCCGGCGCGTGGACGGCGGCGAGCCCCGCGCTCGGTCTGCCGCACGCGGTGTCCCAGGCGTTCTGGGCGGTGGCGGCGATCGCGTGGGTCTGGCTGCTCGTCGCGCACGTCGTTCGTGGCGTGCAAAGCGGGGAACCGCTGCTCGCACAACTGAGGCATCCGGCACAGGGACCGGTCGCGTCACTGGCCCCGGTCACCGCGATGATGCTGGCCGCGCAACTGTTCTCGCATTCGCCGGTGGCCGGTTGGGTGCTGTACCTGGCTGCATTGCTCGCGTCGGCGGTGCTCGCGGCGTTCGTCTTCGGGTTCTGGTTCGAGGGCCGGCTGGAGCTCGCCGCCATGCACCCCGGCTACCTGCTGCCGACCGTCGCGCCGGGGTTCATCGGCGCGGACGTGGCGATGAAGCTCGGCGGCGGCGGGCTCGCGTGGGCGTTGTTCGGCGTCGGCACGTTCTTCGGGGTCGCCATGACCGCGGTCGCCGTGCTGCGCCTGACGTTCTACGGCTCGCTCCCGGACCCGTTGGCGCCCACGATGATGATCCTGCTGGCACCGCCTGCCGTCGCGGGCATCTCGTGGTTCACGTTGAACGGGCACGAGATCGACCCCGTCGCGCAGGCCATGGCCGGACTCGGCGTGGTCCTGCTGCTGATGCAGGCCGGGTTGCTGCCGCGGTACCTGAAGCTGCCGTTCTCGCTGGGCTTCTGGTCGTTCACCTTCCCGCTGGCCGCCGCAGTCGTGCTGACCGAGCAGTGGCTGCAGATCACGCAACCGTTGGGATGGCGCGTGTTGACGGGCGTTCTCGTGGGCGCGCTCACCGTCTTCATCGGCGGTGTGGGTGTCAGGTCACTCTCCGGTGGAATTAGTCACTAATGATGACTATCATGAGCTCATGACTACTTCGGTGGAACTGACCCGCTTCCGCGTCCTGCCCTCGAAGGTCGACCAGCTGCTCGTTGCCCGGCCGGGCATGATCGCCGACTTCCAGGCTGACCGAGTCGGGTTCCTCGGGGCGCGGCTCGTGCGGCTGCCGAACGACGAATGGCTCGACATCGTCGAATGGCGTTCGCCCGCTGACTACGCGGCTTCGAGCGCGAAGGGCGCGAACCTGCCCGGCATCAAAGCGTTCTTCGACGCCATCGACTCACTCGTCAGCGCTGAAGAAGGAGTTCTTTCGTGATTCGCTGTTATGGCACCGAAAGTCCGCGGACGACACTCCGGTCCGGCCGCTCATCGCCGATCTCGTCGAGGACGGGCATGCCGTGTGGAGCATCGAACATCGAGGTCAGCCGGACCCACGCGCGGCAGGCCACCGAGAAGGGCGGCGACGCGAAGTTCGTCGAGTCACCCGGCGCGGACCACTTCCACGTGATCGAACCGGGCGGTCACGCCTGGCCGGTCGCGCGGAAGTGGTTGCAGGACAAGCTCTCCTAGGTGCAGCGGTAGCTGGATGCGACCTTCGGGTCGCCGCCGCGGTAGCGCGACACCTGCGGCAGCGGGCACAGGTCACGAGTGCCGTCGGCGGACGCCCCGGCCAGCACGGCCGGGGCCTTGCCGCGCTCCACCCAGTCGACCAGCGCGCCGAGCGGGTTGACCGGCGCGGCACCGTTGCCGCCGAAGCAGTGGTCGACGCCCGGAGCGAGGAACAGGCGGTAGAAGTCGTTCACGTACCCCATCCGCCGCTCGACGTCCGCGCGGTACTTCAGCGTGCCACCGGGCGGGATCAGCTGGTCGTTGGTGCCGATGAACGTGATCAGCTTGCCGCCGGTGCGCCGGAACGCCGTGAGATCGGGGTTCGACGTGCCGATGACGGAGTCGAACTCGCGCACCGACTGCCGGAACAGGTCCCGGTACTGCTGGTAGGTGAGCTTGGAGGTGTCGAAACCGGGCTGCTTCAGCAGGAAGCTCCCCACCCAGGCGGACGCGACCGGGAAGCCCGGGCCGCCGGGGAAACCGGGAATGTTGCCCGCCAGCCAGATCGGATCCGCACCCTTCGGCAGACCGGACCACAACGACCGGCCGCGCTCGTCGGTCGGACCGTTCCAGATCTTGCGCATGACGTCGGCATCGGCCTCGGAGACCGTCACTTCCTTGCCGTCGCAGACAACGATCTTGCCCACGAGCCGGCGCGGGTCGTAGCCGCACCGGTCCGGCCGGTCGACGATCTGGTTCCGCACCCCGTCCGCGGCGTCGCAAGCTTCCACCGCGGCCTTGCGGAACTCGTTGAGCACGCAGTTGCCGATGATGTGCCCGTCCTGGTTCTGCACGATCTGCGGCCACAAGGTGGCCACGGCGAACTGGGTCCAGTTCACCGCCGGGGCGTTGGCGAGCACACCGTCGTAGTCGTCCGGGAAGTTCTGCGCCTCGGCGTAACCCTGGCGGCCGCCGGTCGAGCACCCGTTCCAGTAGGAGTAGGAGATCGCGCGTCCGTAGTGCTTGCGAACGACGTCCTTGGCGATCAAGGACGACTCGTGCACCGAACGCGTCGCGAAGTTGGTCAGCAAAGTCTTGTCCAGCTGCCCGTCCCGCACCGCCCAGCTGGTGTCGAGGCCGGTCAGCACACCGGCGTCGGTGGTGACCGCGGTGTAGCCGTCCTTCACGGCCTGCACGAACGGCGCCCCGGTGTCACCGGCGGCATACGCGCTGCCGCCGATGCCCTGCAGACGCCCGGACCAGCCGGTCTCGGGAAGCCCGACGACGGTCTTCGCGTGGTCGGAACCGTGCGTCACGGTGATGGTCAACTGGCAGTACGCGGGCACGTCGCCAGCCGCGACGTGGCGCACCGCGTCCACGGACTCGATCCGAGCGCCGGCCGGGGCGGTGACCGCGACCGCCGCACACGAGGTGCTGCTCGCCGACGCGGGCGCGAGTGGCGCCAGGCCGGTCAGGAGCAGGGTTGTTGCCAACAGCTTTGTCAGTCTCACGCCCGCGACGCTAAGCAAGGGCGTTGATCGCTCGCGCCCGTCAGATGACGCTGTGGCCGTACGTCATGGCCGGTTCACCGGACCGGGTGATGGGCTGAGAAACTTCCCGCCATGCGCGAGGTGGGCAACAGACGCTACCGGCTGGTCCGTGAACTGGGGCGGGGCGGCATGGGGGCCGTGTGGCTCGGCCAGGACACGGTGCTCGGCCGGGACGTCGCGGTCAAGGAACTCCTGCTGCCGGGCAACGTGCCCGCCGCCGAGCGAGCTGTCTACCAGGAACGGGTGCTGCGCGAGGCCAGGATCGCGAGCCAGCTGCAGGACCCCGCGGTCGTCACCGTCTACGACCTCATCTCGGAGGACGACCAGACGTTCATCGTGATAGAGCTGATCAAGGCTCCCACGCTGGAAGAGTTGGTGGACCTCGACGGCCCGCTCGACGTGAAGTCCGCCGCCACCCTCGCGCTGCAGCTGCTGAACGCGCTGGAGGCCGCGCACTCCTCGGGTGTCGTGCACCGGGACGTCAAGCCCGGCAACGTGATGGTGCCCGGCAGGGGCACCGCGAAGCTCACCGACTTCGGCATCGCGCAGTCCATCGACGACCCGCGGCTGACCGCGACCGGCACCCTGATCGGCTCGCCCGCGTACATGTCGCCGGAACGTCTCGCGGGCGGCGAGGCGATGCCCGCGTGGGACCTGTGGGCGTTGGGCGCCACGCTCTTCTACGCCACCGAGGGGAAAGGCGCGTTCGACCGGCCCAC
This sequence comes from Lentzea sp. NPDC006480, assembly GCF_040611995.1. NCBI lineage: Bacteria > Bacillati > Actinomycetota > Actinomycetes > Pseudonocardiales > Pseudonocardiaceae > Lentzea > Lentzea sp. NPDC006480. The sequence continues at coordinate 41,917 of NZ_JBEXPJ010000046.1, read as the reverse complement.
CACTTCGGCGACGATCCTCGCGGTGATGAGCGAACGACCGGTGCCGCGGGTGACCGGCCCGCTGGGCGAGCTGATCACCGGGTTGCTGGAGCCTGATCCGGACCGCCGGCTGACCGCGGCGGCCGCGCACCGGTTGATCGAACGGGCGCTGCGCTCCACCGAGAGCGAGCTGACCCAGCAGCTCCAGCCCGTCGCACCGGTCACCTCCGCGCCCATGACCGTCAACTCGATGGTCATGGCCCCACCGGTGATCCTCCCGCCGGCTCCCCGCAAACGCCGCCCGATCGCCCTGGTCCTCTCGGCGACGCTGACCCCGTTGTTCCTCGTGGGCGCGCTGGTCCTGTTGTACTTCACGGTGTTCAAGCCGATGTTGGAGGGCGCGGGCCTGACCGGTCCGGAGAGCACACCCGCGATGCAGCCCGTGCTCACCCTCGGACCGGGCGGCGACCTCCCGTACGACGGCCTGCTGGCGTTCCAGAAGGACTGCCTGACCTGGACGCCCGCGAAAGGCGTGCGGAAGATCGAGCAGAAGGACCGGATCGGCTGCTACCTCGGGCACGAGACCGAGGTGCTGGACACGTTCCCGGCCAACTTCGACACCGAGAAGGACGTGCCCTACCCCGGCACCGCCGAGCTGACGAAGATCGGCGGAACCGGGTGCACGCGCACGTTCCTCTCGTCCAAAGTGACCGGTCAGGACAAGGAGAAGACCCTGAAGTACTGGGTGGTCATCCCGACCGAGGAGGCGTGGAAGGTGAAGACGGAGAACGGTTATCGCCGCTCCAGCCGCATCGTCCACTGCTTCGTGGGCAAGGCGGACGGCACCGCGCTGGTCGAACCGCTCATGCAGAGTTAGCACTTCCGGTCACATCCGCACGCGCTCTCGTGTCTTGTAGGTGAGGAACCCACGAGAGGACGGTCGGCATGTCATATCCGGAGAAGGTCTACTTCGGCGACGACGGCGAGGTCAGCGCGAACTTCCGGCCCGCGGACACGCAGCCCGAACACGGTGAACCGGGCAACGGCATCCACTACCTGGCCACCACCGAGGTCACCAAGGGCGAGTTCGGGCTGTACCGGGTCATGATGAAACCCAAGGCGGGCGGGCCGAGCACGCACTTCCACCGCACGATCTCGGAGTCGTTCTACATCCTGAGCGGGACCGTGCGGCTCTACAACGGCGACAAGTGGATCGACGCCGAGCAGGGAGACTTCCTGCACGTGCCGCAGGGCGGGTTGCACGCGTTCCGCAACGACTCCGACGCGCCCGCCGAGATGTTGCTGCTGTTCACACCCGGTGCGCCGCGCGAGGAGTACTTCGAGCGGGTCGCGAGTGTTTCGGCGGAGGAGCTGCCCGAGTTCCGCGACAAGCACGACTCGTACTTCCTCTGACCGGCCGGGCCCGGGGAGTTCGGTGGGCGATGCTCTCGGACCTCTACGACGCGTGGACCGACTGATGAACGTCCCCGGGCTCACCGCCGAGGTCGAGGTGCTGACCGATCGGTGGGTGTGCCGCACATCTACGCAATCGACGAGCACGACCTGTTCCTGGCACAGGGGTTCGTCGCGGCCCGGAGTCGCGTCTCGTGCCGACTCCTGTGTCCTGAGCGCACTCCAGCGCCCGAGGACGGCCTGGGCGAGTTCCGCCACCAGGCCGTGCCCCGGTGCCAGGACGCCCTAGTCCTCCACGACAATCGCCGACGCCGGGCACACCGCCGCCGCGTGCCTGACGTCAGCCAACCGCTCGGCAGGCGGCGAAGCGTCCAGCAAGTCCACCAGCCCGTCGTCGTCCCGCTGGTCGAAGACGTCATCGGCCGCCAGCACACACTGCCCGGCTCCGATGCATTTCCCCTGGTCGACAACAACCTTCACGACTACCTCCAGCTGACGGGAAGCTCGGCGACACCACCGGTGAGCGTGGGCCGCACCTCCAGCTCGTCCAGTTCCTTCGCCAGCCGCAACCCGGGCATCCGCTTGGCCAGCGCCGCGAACACCACGCGCAGCTCGGTGCGGGCAAGCGACGCACCGATGCAGAAGTGGGCACCGTGCCCGAACCCGAGGTGTGTCCTTTCCGGACGGTCGGGGTCGAAGGACTCGGCGTCCGAGTACACCTGGACATCGCGGTTGGCCGAGTTGACCGACAACACCAGCGCGTCGCCGCGCTGGATGGTCACACCGGCGATCTCCACGTCCTCGTGCGCGTACCGCAGCAGCCCGAGATCACCGGGCGCACCGAGACGCATGATCTCCTCGACCACCGCGTCGACGCGGCCCTCCGGATCGGCCACCAGCGCCTCCCACCGCGAGCGTTCGGTGAGCAGGAACAACGTCCCGAGCCCGATGCGGTTGACGGTCGTCTCATGGCCCGCGAACAGCAGACCGACGCACAGCCGGACCATCTGCTCGTAGTCGTACGACGGGTCTTCGGCCTGCGCGCGGACCAGGTCGGAGATCACGTCCTCGCCGAGGTCCGCACGCTTCGTCTCGACCAGCCCGACCATGTAGCGCATGAACTCCTCGTGCGCCACCCGTGCCTCGGCACCGATCGTCACGTTGCCCATCCGCTCGGACAGCCGCCCGAACAGCTCGTGGTCCGACTCCGGCACACCGAGCAGCAGGCAGATCATCGCGACCGGCAACGGGTAGGCGAGCCCGGAGTGCAGGTCGACGACGTCCTCGCCGGAAGTCGTCAACGAGTCCAGGTAGCCGTCGACCAACCGGTGCATGTGGTCGGACAGCCGTCGCATGCGCTTGGCGGAGAACGCCGGCGTCAGCAGGCGGCGCATGCGGGCGTGGTCGGCCTCCTCGGTCTCGTAGTTGCCGGTCGGACCGTCCTGGACGGCGGCGGTCGAGATGCGCGAGGCCTGCTCGGGGTTCGGGTGGGAGCGGCCGAAGCGCTTGTCGCCCAGCAGGAGCTTGACCTCCTCGTAGGAGGTGACGAGCCAGGCGGGGTCGCCGGCCGGGGTGGTGACCGGCGCGATCGGGGCCTCGCGGCGCAGCACCTCGTAGAGCGGGGCGAGGTCGAGGACGTTCGGCCTGGCGAGCGGCAGCTGTAGTCGTTCGGTCACAGAGCTCATACCTCGACCGTAGCGATTATTGGCACTCACTGCCACTAAAGAGTTCGTGGTTGAATCGGGCGATGACGGACGTTGTGACCGAAAAGCCTCGGCGGGGACGGCCGCCGGTGAGCGACGAGCAACGTCAGCGTCAGCGGCTGGAGATCTCGCGCCACGCGGTCCGGCTCTTCGCCGGCCAGGGCGTCGCGGCCACGTCCGGCGAGCAGATCGCCCAGGCGGCGGGAGTCTCGGAACGCACGTTCTGGCGCTACTTCCCGCACAAGGAAGCCTGTGTGGAACCGTTGCTCACCAAGATGGTCAGCGCGTTCTGCGAGGTGCTGCGCGCGTGGCCGGCCGAGCTCGAACTGATCGACCACCTGCGCGAGGCCTACAGGCCGCTGCTCGACGGAGCGTCCGACGAGGACATCGAGGCCGTGCTCGAAGTCGTGCGGCTGACCCAGCACGAACCCGCGCTGCGAGCCGCCTACCTGACCTTGCGCGAACGGGCGGAGCACACGCTGGCCGAGGTGCTGGCCGAACGCACGGGTCTGCCGCAGGACGCCATCGAGATCCGCGTGCAGGCCGCCGCCATCAGTGCGGTGCTCAAGGTGGCGACTGATGATGTCGCCCGGGCCACGGGCAAGGGCGTCACGCGGGACATGCTCGATCTGCACCGCGAGCAGATCGCCAACTCGCTGCGGGGCCTGTCGCAGCTGCGGTAGTCACAGGCCGAAGTTCGACAGCGCCCAGACGAAGCCGACCACCAGCACGATCACCACGACGACACCGACGGTCCCTGCCCAGAGCATCCCCGAGCCGATCGACCGCCACGGTCCCGGGCTCGCGGCCTTGACGACCGCGCCGACCAGGATCGCGCCGATCGCGGTCCAGACGAACGTGTACGCGTACTCGCCACCCTGCCACCCGAGCGACTCCAGGGAGTCGTTCAGGTAGGCGGCGACGGTCAGCACGAGCAGGGCCGCCGTGGCGGTGAAGCCGACGAGCGCGGCACCCCTGGCGCGATCGAGTTCGGTCATGGTTTCGAGAGTGCTCGCGTGGCTCGTCCGCGGGCATCGGTACAACTACGCACGCATAGAAGTCGGCCATCATCTTTCTGGGGTATCCTGCGGGCGTGGGAAGGTCTTCGCGTGCCGACGCGGCACTGCACCGCGAGCAGATCGTGACGGCCACGGCGCAGCTGTTGCGGGAGCGCGGGAGCGCCGGGATCTCCGTGCAGGACGTCATGGGCGCCGCCGGGTTGAGCCACGGCGGGTTCTACAAGCACTTCGCGTCCAAGGACGAGCTGCTCGGCATCGCGACCGAGACCGCGTTCCAGTCCGTGCTCGCCCGGATCGCGGACCTCACCGACCGCGAGGGCGCCTGGGACGAGTTCGTCGGCGAATACCTGTCCGTCGACCACCGCGACTCTCCCGGCACGGGTTGCGCGAACACCGCTCTGGCGACGGAGTCCGCTCGTGCCGCTGACGACGCGCCGTTGCGCGCGGCGTACGCGGCCGGGCTGGAGCGGATGATCGAGTTCCTGGTCGGGCTCAAGGGCCTGCCGGACGACCAGGAAGTGGCCCGCCGCCGGGCTCTGGTCGATCTCGCCACGCTGGTCGGCGCCCTCACGATGGCTCGTGCCACCGGGAGGACGCCGTTGTCCGGGGAGATCCTGGAAACCGTGCGCGACGAGCTCGCGTCCCGCCGCTAGCCCGCGAGCCCTGCCTTGACGGTGCGGGTGAGGTCGTCCGCGAGGATCTCGGGCAGCCCCGCGGCGAACCCGTCGAGCGCGATCTTGGCGACCAGCTCCGGATCGATCTTGTCCTCCTTCGGCACGAACGCGGCCATGTCGGTGTCCATGTACGCGACGTGAAGAGCGCTGACCTGGATGTTCTTCTCGGCCAGCTCGGCGCGGGTGGCGTTGGTCAACGCCCACGCCGCCGCCTTGGCCGCCGAGTAGGCGCCGTACTGCGGCAGATGCGCCCAGGCCAGCACCGACAGCACGTTCAGGATGCCGCCACCCCCGTTGCCCGCGATGACAGGGGCGAACGCGCGCGTGGTGGCCAGAGTGCCGAAGTAGTGCGTCTCCATTTCGAGCTTGATGTCCTGGAGGTCGCCGCCGGTCAGTCGCGCGCCCGTCGCCACGCCGGCGTTGTTGATGAGCAGCGTTGCGTCCACTGCGGTTTTGGCGGCTTCTTCGATCGACTCAGGCTTGGTCACGTCCAGGTAGAGCGGCGTGACGCCCGGCAGGTCGATGGTCTCGGGGCGGCGGGAGGTCGCGTAGACCTTGGCGCCGCGTTCCAGTAGTTGAGCTGCGAGGACGCGGCCCAGGCCGCGGTTGGCGCCGGTTACCACGGCGATGGCGTTGGTCAGTTCCACTCGCTTAGATTACAGTCATCATCTATTTTGGCAAGTTGGGGGCCGAGCTCCCTACACAGGGCGAGTGGTCGCGCGCAGCGAGATCACGCGAGCGCGAAGTGCCTGCGCGACGGAGTCGAACCCGTTCTTCACGTACTCGCCCTGCGCGGCGAACACGGCATCCGCGTACTTACCGGTGAACGTCTCGAACGTCCGATAACTGCACCGTTCCTCCCCGAGCGGCGTGATCACCTGGTCGCGCGTACCGAGCAGCCCGGGAAACGTGTCCCCGGTGTCGTACCGCAGCAACCGAGGCGGATCGACGACGCGGATGTACTCGCGGCTGACCCAGGTCCCCTCGCTGCCGTCGGGCTTGGGCAAGGTCAGGTCGATCGGCGAGTCCACCGCCAGAGTCGTGGAAACCGCCAGCGTGTAAGGATTCCACTGTGGATAGTTCGGGTAGTCGAGCAGCACCGACCACACGAACGCGGCCGGAGCGTCGATCTCCACGACAACCGATTCGATGAGGTGGCTCATGCCGGCATGTACTCCCCGCCGTTGACGTCCAGAGTCGCCCCGGTCACCTCAGAGGCCAAGCGGGACAACAGGAACAGCACCGCACCGGCGCAGGCTTCGTCGGTCGGGATCCGCCCCAGCGGGTTGAGGGCGGCGATCTCGTCGTACACGGCCTGCTCTGACACGCCGCGGGAATCAGCCGTCATCTTGAGGTAGAACCGCACGCCCGGGCCGTCCAGCCAGCCCATCACGGCCTGGTTGCAGCGGATGCCGTGAGAACCCAGCTCCAGCGCCAGGAACTGGGTCGCCGTGGCCATCGCCGCCTTGGCCACCGCGTAGCCCGCCTCGCCGCGCATCGGCTTGCGGGTGGTCATGGTGCCGATGTTCACGATCGAGCCGCGTCCGGCGGCCTTCATGTGCGGCACGACCTCGCGGGTCACGTTCAACGCCCCGTAGAGGATGATGTCCATCGAGCGGCGGATCGCCTTCTCCGGTGTGTCCAGCAGGTCGAAGAAGCCGGGGTGGCCGAAGGCCGAGTTGACCAGGCCCGTCACGGTGCCGAACCGGTCGACGGCCGTGGACACCAATGCCGCGACGTCTTCAGCCTTCCGGACATCGCACTGCACACCAACGGCTTCACCGCCGGCGGCCAGGACGTCCTTCTCGACCTGCTTCATCACGTCGGCGGAGCGGGCGGCCATGACGACCTTGGCGCCTTCCGCGGCCGCGCGGAGGGCCAGTTTCGAGCCCATGCCAGGGCCGACGCCGGTGATGATCACGACTTCGTCTTGCAGCATCACAGGTAGACCTCCGAGTAGAAGGCGAAGTCGCGTTCCAGCTGGTCTTCGGAGAGGCCGAAGTCCGTCGGGGTGTAGGAATGCGAGCCGTGGCGTTCGGTGCGGTTCCGGGTCAGGTATGCCTCGAACGCGGCGTCGTCGGCCGGGCCGGCGGGCAGGCCCAGCTCGTCGAGGACTTGGCGGGCCACTTCCAGAGGCTTGCTCACGGTGTCGGCGAAACGGACGTCGACGAAGCGGTCGGGGCGGGCCGAGCGGGCTGTGGCGAAGTCGTTGAGTGTCATGGCGAAGCGGCGGGACCAGTACTGTCCAATTCGGACCGGATCGATGTTCTCGCTGTACTGGGCGGACATCGCGCGCACCATCGAGGCGTAGGACGGGACGGCGTTGACCGGGGAGCGGTGGGTCATCACGATCTTGCAGTCCGGGAAGGTGTCGAGGACGGTGTCGACCGCGGTCAGGTGGTGTGGTGACTTGAGGACCCAGGGGAGGCCCCGGTCCGGGCTCTGCCACTGCAGGACTTGCAGCCACTCGCGCAGCTCGCGGTAGGCCGGGGACTGGTCGGTGGAGCGCAGCCAGTCGCCGTAGGACGGGACCCGGTAGAACGAGTCGTAGCTCATCGACACGAAGGTTCGGTCGAGGAGCAGGACGTCTTCTTCCGGGCCGTCCCAGACGACGGTGTGCAGGTCGCCGAAGTCGGGGGAGAGCTGGGCGAACATCTGCATGCGTTCCTGGGCGCGGCGTTTGCGGTCCGGGGCGTCGGGGGCCTCGCCGGGGAACGGGATCGGGTACGCGACTTCCCAGGAGAGGGTGGAGGTTACCTGGGGGGAGGCGGAGAGCAGGCGGTGCAGGAGGGTGGAGCCGGTGCGGGGGAGGCCGCAGATCTCGGCGGCCACGCGCACTTCGATGTCGAGTATCGAGGGATGTGCGCGTTGCAGCGCGCGGAGTCGGAGTCGATCGGCCAGCAGCGCGGTGAGGCGGTGCCTGGTCAGCTCGAAGCCCAGCGGGGACAGGGCGGCCTCGGTGTTGAGGCTGCGGACGAGCACGTCGAGCGGCTCGCGGAACCAGTCGTCGCCGAAGTCGGTGAGCCCCGTCTTGGCGCTCGCCTTGTCCAGCAGCTCCGAGACGTTCAGCTCGGTCGTCACCGTCATCGCATCTCCTCCAGGGGAACCACGCGGCACTTCGGGATCGGGTGAACGGATGCGCCCAGCCAACGGAGCAGCGCGGTGCCGGAGTTGTGGCCGCACGTGTCGATCCAGTTGCCCACGCCGGGATCGCTGGCGGCCACCACGATCGTCAGCCGGCCGTCCGCGTCCAACGACGCCGTGTGCTTGTTGACCGTGATCTGGCGGCGGTGGTCGAGCGACTCCATCCACCAGTTGTCGAGCTGGAAGTTCCAGTACGGGCAGTCCGGCACGTCGGTCTCGATCACCCACGCCTCGCCGGGGCGCAAGGACCAGTAGCCGTGCAGGTAGAAGATCTCCGGATCACCGCCTGCCCGCTGGAACATCTCCTGGCCGAAGTCCGGGAGCTCGTTGGGGCGGGCGGCGAACGTCCGGGTCCAGTGCGCGAACGTCGCCGCGGTGCCGTGTACCGACAAAGCCGCTCGCTGCAACGCCTTGGCCAAGAACTCGGAAGTCAGCGGAGCAGGTTCGAGAGGCCCGTCGATCTGCTCGATGTGCCACGTGCCGGGCACTTCCGAAGTCCGGTCGAGATATGTCTGGCGCACCACGAGACCGGTCGAGTCCGGGGCCAGCGGAAGCCAGTTCGGGCCCTGTTGAACTGCGCTCGCGATGATCTCCACCGTGCCGTCCGGGGAGATCGTGAGGTCCGCGCCGGACAGCTCGCCGGTCGACGCCATCGTGCCGTCCTTGGCGTACCGGTTGGCCTTCGAGCCGATGCTGAAGTACGCGATGGTGCCGCGGGTGCCGGTGATGCGGTAGGTGCGGTCGCCGCGGATGTTCGCGGACAGGTAGACGTTGTCCGGGTTGTCCGCGCCGATCTTCACCAGGTCGAGCTCGTGGAAGCGCGGGAAGTCGGGATCGGCGTTGTCCAGGCAGGAGTACAGCATCTCGCGGGTCAGCCGGGCGAGGTAGCGATAGCCCTCGGCTCGGTCCAGCGGGGTGTCCGGGCCGGAGGCGATCACCTCACCGGCCTTCTCCAACGCCTGGCAGAACTGCGACCACGCCTGATCCGGCACGGGGACCCTCCCGAATTTAGAACGTGTTCTAGCTGAACATACCTGATTCTGGACAACGTTCAACAGACGCCGAGCGAGCGCAGTCGTGCCACCACGGCGGAGGCGGCCTGCGCGGGGCTCAGTGCGGTGGTGTCGAGCCTGATCTCCGGGTTCTCCGGTGGTTCGTAGGGCGAGTCGATGCCGGTGAAGTTCGCCAGCTCGCCGCGCCTGGCCCGTGCGTACAAGCCCTTGGGATCACGTTGCTCGGCGACGGCCAGCGGGGTGTCGACGAAGACCTCGCAGAACTCGTTCTCGGCCACCAGTTCGCGCGCCAGCGCACGTTCGGCGCGGAACGGGGAGATGAACGAGACCAGCACGATCAAGCCCGCGTCGACCATCAGCGCGGCGACCTCGGCGATCCGGCGGATGTTCTCGACGCGGTCGGCGTCGGAGAAACCGAGGTCCTTGTTCAAGCCGTGCCGCACGTTGTCGCCGTCCAGCAGGAACGTGTGCCTGCCTGCCGAGTGCAGTGCCTTCTCGACCAGGTCGGCGATCGTGGACTTGCCCGCGCCGGACAACCCGGTCAGCCACACCACGCACGGCCGGTGCCCGTTCCGTGAGATACGTGCCTGTTTGTCGACGGTCAGCGTCTGCCAGCGGAGGTTCGACGAGCGCAGCGCGAAATCGATCATCCCGGCGCCGACCGTGGCGTTCGTCAGTCGATCGAGCACCACGAACGAGCCCAGGTCGCGGTTGGTGCGGTAGCTCTCGAACGGCACGGGCGCCTCGAAGTGCACGCTGTCGGTGCCGATCTCGTTGAGCTGCAACGCCTTCGTGGCGGTGAAGCCCACGGTTCGCGCGCCGATCTTGGCCAGGTACTGCCTGCCGGGCAGCAACCCGTTCTCGTTCAACCAGACGAGCTTCGCCTGGAACGCGTCGGCCACACCAGGTGGGTCTTCGGCTGCCGCCAACACATCTCCGCGACTCGCGTCCACGTCATCGGCGAGCACCACGGTGACCGACGATCCCTTGGGCGCTTCAGCGAGATCGCCGTCCATCGTGACGATTCGTTCCACAGTGGAGGTTCGCTCACCGGCGCGAACCTCGTCGCCCTGGCGCAAGGTTCCGCGCAGCACCCGCCCGGAGAAGCCGCGGAACGACGCGTCCGGGCGGTTGACCCACTGCACGAGGAATCGCGACGGACCGTCGCCCTCGGCCTCGATGACCACCGACTCCAGCCACTGCAGCAGCGTTTTCCCGTCGTACCAAGGCGTCAGCTCGCTGTGGCCGACCACGTTGACGCCCTCGGTCGCCGACATCGGCACACAGGTGATCTCCGCGAAGTCCAGCTCGGCGGCGAACGCGGCGAACTCGGCCTTGACCTTCTCGAACGCGTCCTGCGAGTAGCCCAGCAGATCGAGCTTGTTCACGGCGACAGCGATGTGCCGAATGCCGAGCAACGACACGATCCGCGCGTGCCGCCGCGTCTGGCTGAGCACACCCTTGCGCGCGTCCAGCAGGATCACCGCGGCATCGGCGGTCGACGCGCCCGTGACCATGTTGCGCGTGTACTGCTCGTGCCCCGGCGTGTCCGCGACGATGAACCGCCGCGCCTCCGTGGCGAAGAACCGGTACGCCACATCGATCGTGATGCCCTGCTCGCGTTCCGCGGCCAGCCCGTCGACCAGCAGCGCGAAGTCCAGCTCGCCACCACGAGTCCCCACGCGCCGGGAGTCAGCCTCCAGAGCCGCCAAATGGTCCGCGTACAACAGTTTCGACTCGTAGAGCAGACGGCCGATCAGCGTGCTCTTGCCGTCGTCCACGCTGCCGCAGGTGATGAACCGCAGCAACGATCTCTGGAGCTCCATCAGAAGTACCCCTCCTGCTTCTTGCGCTCCATCGAGCCGCTCTGGTCGTGGTCGATCAGCCGCCCCTGCCGCTCGGACGTGGTCGTGGCCCGCATCTCCTCGACGATCTCGGAGACCGTCCGCGCCGCACTGCGCACCGCCCCGGTCAGCGGATAGCAGCCCAGCGTGCGGAACCGGACGAGCTCGGTGCGCGGCAGCTCGGACAGCGGCATCCGGTCGTCGTCCACCATGATCAGCAGGCCGTCGCGGTCCACCACCGGCCGCTGCGCCGCGAAGTACAGCGGCACCACGGGGATCCGCTCGCGCTCGACGTACCGCCACACGTCGAGCTCGGTCCAGTTCGACAGCGGGAACACCCGGATGCTCTCGCCGGGCGCGACCCGCGTGTTGTAGAGCCGCCACAGCTCCGGCCGCTGGTTCTTCGGGTCCCACCGGTGCTGCGCGGTGCGGAACGAGAACACTCTTTCCTTGGCGCGTGAGGCTTCCTCGTCCCGTCGAGCGCCGCCGAACGCGACGTCGAACCGGCCGGCGTCCAGCGCCTGCCGCAGCCCCTGGGTCTTCCAGAGGTCGGTGTGCCGCGCCGAACCGTGGTCGAACGGGTTGATGCCCAGCGCCACGCACTCCGGGTTGCGGTGCACGATCAGGTCCAGGCCGAGAGAGGCCGCCGTGGAGTCCCGGAACGCGATCATCTCCCGGAACTTCCACGTGGTGTCCACGTGCAGCAACGGGAACGGCGGCTTCGACGGGTAGAAGGCCTTGCGCGCCAAGTGGAGCAGTACCGAGCTGTCCTTGCCGATCGAGTACAGCAGGACCGGCCGTTCACTCTCCGCGACGGCCTCGCGGAAGATGTCGATGCTGTCGGCTTCGAGCGTGTCCAAGTGGTCCACGCACCGACGGTAGCAACCAAACCGAACAACGTTCAATATGCTTTTGAACGTTGTTCAAAGTAGGATCCGCAACCGTGAGCACAGAGCAGACGGCCTGGGGCGACGCGGAAGGCAGGCGGCGCGACATCCTGCAGTCGGCCGAGCGGATCCTTGAGGAGCAGGGCTACGCGGGCTTGACCATGCGCGCGATCGCGGTCGGCGCCGGCGTCAGCTCCGGCACGGTGTACCAGTACTTCTCCGGCAAGGAGGACGTCTTCGCGGCCCTGATGGAACGCCGCTTGGAGGAACTCCAACACACGCTGAACACGGCCGACCGCAACCTCGGCATCGCGGGAATCCTGAAAGCGGTCGAGCCCCAGGTCACCGAGCTGTGGCGCCGGTTCGGCCGGTCAGCCGCGCAGTGGGAGGCGAAGGTGCTCTCCGGCGGCCGCAGGGGCAAGGAGGTCGCGGGGTCGGCGCAGGACTACCGCAAGACCATCAAGGCGCTCGCGAAGGCGCTCAACGAGACCGCCGAGGCCTCTGGTCAGGCGCTCATCGACGACCCGGCACTGCCGCACTGGGTGTGGGACACGTTGATCGGGCTCGCCGACGACCTGCTGCTCCAGGGCGCGCGCACCAACCGGGTCAAGCCCGCGCACCTCATCGAGTTCGCCACCGGTGCGATCGAGCGGGGCGTCATTTCCCGCCGATGAGCGAGTCCACCGTCGCCGAGCCGTTCTCCCCGCAGGCCTTGCGCGAGGCGGTGAGCGTCGCCGGGTTGTTCGCCTCGTCCGACCTGCCCTGCTGTCCAAAGAGCCGCTTCAGCAGATCGACCTGGGCGTCGAGGCCGGCCGACATGAAGTCGCCGCACGACGAGTTGGTGCTGAGCCGCTCCTCGCCCGACTCGAACTCCGGCCCGAACGCGAAGAGCAGCGCCACGATCAACACCAGGCCCAGGGCGAACACCCCGAGACCCGGTCCGCTCCTGGTGGGGCGCAGCCAGGCCTCCGCTTCCTCCTGGAAGGGCTCGACCGGGGTCTGTTCGGCGTCGATCCAGTACTCGAAGCCCTTGTCGTCGGCGATCTCGAACTGGACGTGCCCCGCGACGATCATGATGCTCGCGACCTGGTCCTTCGGGTACGAGCCCACCCAGAACGGGTCCGGCCGCACCAGCACGATGCGGTCGGGCAGCAGGAACACCACGTCGCGCTCGCCCCTGGCGAGCCGTTCGGTCTGACCCGGCTGGATGACGACTCCGGCCAGCCAGGCTCGCACCTCCGGGCGTTCGTGCTCTTCGAGGGCCTCCGCGGCGATCGCCCACAGGTCGGGATGTTCCACGTCCCTGCTATCGCTGCGATCGTGCCGCCGGGTTAGCCGGGTATGCCGAAATTGCTCCAAATGGCACTCAGTTCGCAATCTTGGAACGCTTGACGGGCAGGTCGTACCGCCGCCTGATGCTCGTGCCGAGCACGCCGATGTCCGCGCCGTAGACGTGAATCGAGATCGCGACCGAGCTGGAGTTGTTGCACACCTTGTGGATGTCACCTGGCGGCACCAGGTACGACGCGACACCTTGCGGAGTGCGATTGAACCGCAACGGAACGAGGTGATCTCCCGCGAGCCGGTACGTCGTCTCTTCTTCTTCGCCGACGTACGTGCCCACGACGCACCATGACACGTGGTCGTGAATACAGGTCTCCTGACCTGGCAGCCAGACCAGCGCGACGACCGAGAAGCTGCCGTCGGGTTCGACGTGCAGGACGTGCTGGCGGTAAGCGGCCGGGTCGGGTTCCCGGTGCTCGGCGTCCAGCAGCTCCGGGTCGGTGAGGTGGCGGGTGAGGGCCTTGGCGACCCGCTTGGCAACGGCGGCGTCGCTACCGCCCGCGTTGACAGCGGTGCGGATCGCGCCCACGAGCAGCGCGGCGGTGGGGGAGAGCAGACGAGGCATGGTTGCTCCTCACATGATCAAAGAAGCTCCGATCAGTGCGACAACGCTGATGAGGACCGTGGACAGCAGGCCCAGCGTCAGCGCGGGCAGTCCGGAGCGGACGAGAGAACGCAGGTTCACGGCCGTGCCGAGGGCGAACATGCCCGCGGCCAGCAGCAGGTTGTCCACGAACGTCGCCGTCGACAGCACGACGCCCGGCAGGACATCGGTGGCCCGAACGGCGGCCGCGACCAGGAATCCGATGACGAACAAAGGCACGATCGGCGGTCGCTTGCCGGCAGCGGGGAACTTGCGGCGTTCGGCGACGCTCACCGCGGCGAGCATCGGCGCCAGCAGCACGACCCTGGTCAGCTTGACGGCGACCGCGATGGCGAGTGCGCCGGTAACGGGTCCGGCGGCGGCGACGACCTGGGCGACCTCGTGCACGCTTCCGCCCGCCCACACGCCATGAGCGGCGGGGGACAGGCCGGTGAGCGGGTGCAACGCGGGCAGCGCGAACATCGCGACCGTGCCGAACAGCGTGACCAGCCCGAGTGCCTTGGCGACGTCCTGCTCGTCCTGTTCACGCACGCCGTTCATGGCGGCGACGGCCGACGCGCCGCAGATCGAGAACCCGGTGGCGATCAGCAGCGACAGCCCTTCGCCGACGCCGAGAATCCGGCCGAGCCAGCGCGTCACGACGAACGTGACCACCACGGCGACGACCGCCAGCACCAGCACCTCGTAGCCGAGCGCCAGCACGTCCCGGAACACCAGCTTCAGGCCGAGCAGCACGATGCCGAGGCGCAGCAGGCGGCGTCCGGCGAGCTTGATGCCGGGGCCGAACGCCATGGGGAGCTTCACGACGTTGGCCACGACGGCTCCGAGCAGGACCGCCGCCGTCAGCGCACTGACCGAGGGCAGCAGCCAGGTCACCACCATCGAGACCGCGACACCGGCCGCGACCAGCACGAGGCCGGGTAGCGGTGAGTCGATCGCGCGCGCAGTGGTCTTGATGCTGCCCATGTGAGCAACCATCACTCTTGCGAGCTATGCGCAGAAGATGGGCATTTCTTGGGGGCGTATAAGCCACCGTTATGCCTCAGCAGTACGCGGGGAGCTTTCGTGTGCTTGGAGCGGACGAAAGGGCCCCGCGTACGGAAACAGGCAGCGGTTATGCCTTGGAGGCTGCGGTCATCATCGCGTCGACTGTGGCGCGCATCAGCGGCAGCTTGATGAGGTCCGGCCAGGTGTAGAGGGCGGTTTCGCGTTCGGCCTCGGAGTCCACCTCGACCGTGGTCAGGCCGGGGTGCTGGATGAACGAGAGCAGCAGCCGCGGCACGAGCGCGACGCCCAGACCCGCGGTGACGAGGCTCTGGATGGCCAGGTTGTCGTCGGTGGAGCAGGTGACGTCCGGGGTGAACCCGGCCTCGGCGCAGGCCTGCTGGAGGGCGCCCTGGCAGCGGACACAGCCGGCGATCCAGCGTTCGTCCTGCGCTTCGGCCAGCGAGATCTTCTTGCGTCCGGCGAGCCTGTGTCCGGTCGGGAGCAGGAGTGCGAGCGGCTCGCGCAGCAGTGGCACCCGGAGCATGCCGGCGATCGCGGCTTCGTCCTGGGGTTCGCCGCGGTAGCTGAAGCTGATCACCACGTCGACCGCGCCGCGCCGCAGCAGTGCGAACGAGTCCGGCGGCTCCTCCTCGACCAGTTCGAGGCGCAGCTGGGGGCGTTCCTTGGAGAGGATCGCGGCCGCGTAGGGCACGAGCGACACGTTGGCGCTGGGGAACGCGCAGATGCGGATGGTGCCGATGTCGTGCGTGGCGATCGCGCTGATCTGCTGGTGGGTAGCGGCGAGCTGGTCGAGCAGCTCCGTGCCGCGTTCGGCGAGGATCCGGCCGGCTTCGGTGAGGTTCAGGCCGCGGCCCGTGCGGACGAACAACGGGCCGCCGACCTGCCGTTCCAACGCGCGCATCTGCTGGCTGACCGCCGGCTGGGTGCAGTGCAGTTCCCGTGCGGCCGCGCTGAACGAGCCGGTCCTGGCAACGGTCGCGAACACCTCTAGCTGGCGGGTATCGAGCATTCACGGACGATAGGCCTGATCGGCCGCCCATGACGGACGGCCGATCAGGGGTCACTTCTAGAAGGTCAGCTTCCAGGAGTTGATGTAGCCGATGTCCTGGCTCGCCACGTCCTGGACGCGCAGCTTCCACACGCCGTTCGCGACCTCGCTCGACGCGTTCACGGTGAAGGTCTGCTGGATGTTGTCCGCGCTGCCGCCCGACTTGTTGCTCAGCGAGTACACCGACCCGTCCGGGGCGATCAGGTCGACGACCAGGTCACCGCGGTAGGTGTGGATGATGTCGACGCCGACCTTGAGCGTGGCCGGGGCGTTGCCCGTCACGCCGGAGACCGTGATCGGGCTGGTCACGGCCGGGCCGTTGTCCGGGATGTTCACGTCGGCGGTGTTCTCGAACGACGTGCCGGGCGTGCCGGTGCCGACCGCTTCGAGCGCGTCCACGCGGCCCTCGCCGAAGAAGTTGTTCTTCGCCGTGGTGCCGGAGCAGCGGCTGTCGGTGCAGCTCAGGTCGTCGGCCTGGGTGGCCAGCAGCTGACGCAGCTGGGCCGGGGTGGCCGTGGGGTGGGTCGACTTGAGCAGCGCGGCCACGCCCGTGACGTGCGGCGAGGCCATCGAGGTACCGGACAACGCGCCGTACTTGCCCTCGGGGAGGGTCGATTGGACCATGTCACCAGGCGCCGCGATGCTGATCTTGTCGGTGCCGTAGTTGGAGAACGACGACTTCCCGTTGGTCGAGGTGATCGACGCGACGGTGACGATGCCGGGGAGTTCCGTCGGCGCGCTCAGGCACGCGTTGGTGATGTTGCGCTGCACGACCGTGGAGTCGTTGGGGCTCTTGGTGTCGCGGGTCTTGTTCGCGAGGTTGTAGTTCTCGTTGCCCGCGGCGGCGACGTTCAGCACGCCCTTGCCCTCCGCGTATGCCACGGCCCGCTTGATGCCCTCCAGGATCGCGTCCTGGTCGACGTTGTCCGGGCAGTTGAACAGCCACGGATCGGTGTAGTAGCTGTTGTTGGTCACTGCGAACCC
Source organism: Lentzea sp. NPDC006480 (assembly GCF_040611995.1). Classification (NCBI taxonomy): domain Bacteria; kingdom Bacillati; phylum Actinomycetota; class Actinomycetes; order Pseudonocardiales; family Pseudonocardiaceae; genus Lentzea; species Lentzea sp. NPDC006480. The sequence goes on along the minus strand of NZ_JBEXPJ010000046.1, from coordinate 25,253 downwards.
GTGGTCACCGGCGAAGACGAACGCGCAGATGGTGTTCTCGGCGAAGAAGAACGACTTGCCGGGCTGCTCCGCGACGCGCACGGCGGCGATCTTCACGCCCGGCGCCACACCGACCACGCCACGCCCGTTCTTGGCTGCCGCGATCGTGCCCGCGACGTGCGTGCCGTGCGAGTCGATGTCCCGCCACGCACCGGGACGCGTGTCGGCCTTGCCGTAGGCGCACGAAGCGGAGTTGGCCGCGTCGAAGTTCGGCTTCAGGTCGTCGTGCAGGTCGTCGATGCCGGTGTCCAGGATGCCCACCGTCACGTTCGACGAACCCTGGTTGACCGCCCACGCCTTGTCCGCACCGATCTGGCGCATGTCGGAGTTCACGGGCTCGGACGTGGACGGGGCGTTCTGCGCCCTCGCGGCGGGGATCGCCGGGTTGGCCGCCTCGGCGGGGACGTCCGACGTGCGGGTCGCGCCGACCTTCTGCACACCGCTGACGGTCCGCATCTTGGTCGCGAAGTCGGTGGCCGTGGAGTGGGCGACGACGACACCGATCGCGTCGTAGCTGCTGAACACCGTGCCGGCGTTGCTCGCGATGGCCGTCTTCGCGCCCGCCGTGTCGTTCGGCGCGGTGATGACCAGGTATGCGCGCGTGCCCGCGGCTGCGGCAGGGGTCGCCGCCGTCAGAACACCGGCGCCCACGGCCGCGGCGATGACCGCGGTGCGCAAGCGTGATCGTGATCCCAGGAACACGATTCCTCCAACTCCCTAGCGGGCGATGCCCGCGCAGGTCGCGCGGGTGCAGGGGCCCGTTCGATGCGTTAGAGGAGGTGGGAGGGCATTCGGGACGCGCGGTTCCAGAAATGCTCCGTTCGGTTCACGCCGAACGTCGCACGTCAGGCGTGGGTCAGGGCAGGTGCTCGGCCAGCGCGCGCAGGGCGGCCGTCGCGTTCTCCAGGAGCTCGGCGGGGATCGCGGACAGCACCTCGTCGTGCGCCTTGCTGTTCGCGATCACGACCTCCTCGGCGAGCGACGTGCCGCTCTGGGTGAGGCGGACGTAGGTGCTGCGGCCGTCGGTCTGGTCCGGTTCGCGCTCGACCAGGCCGCGGCTCACCAGGCGGTTCACCACGTTGCTGGTGCCGCCGGTGGAGAGCAGGAGTGAGCGGCTGAGCTCGTTGGCCTTGAGGCGGTAGGGCTTGCCGCTGCGGCGCAGGGCGGCCAGCACGTCGAAGTCGGCGCCGGTGAGGTCGAAGCGGGTCACGGTGGCGCGGGTGGCCTCGCCCAGCAGACCGGACAGGACCATGAGGCGCTTGCTGAGCTCGGAGCCGGGGACCAGGGCCTCCGGGAGCTCCGCGCGCCACACCGCCAGCAGTTCTTCCACGCGATCCGTCACAGGTCAGAGCCTATTGCACACCGTGATAGCTTTTAAGAAAGCTTTCGCTTGAGGGGAATCTGATGGACTTCGTGTTGCGCAACGCCCTGGTGATCGACACCGACCCGGTGGTGGCTCTGCCGGGTACCGACGTGCTCGTGCGGGACGGGCGGATCGCCGCGGTGGGCAAGGGGCTGCAGGCCGGGATCGTGATCGACGGCACCGGCCGGATCGTGCTGCCGGGCTTCGTGGACGCGCATCGGCACCTGTGGCAGCTGCTGGTGCGGTCGTTCAGCGCCGACATGTCGCTCGGCGACTACCTGGAGAAGCTGCTCAAGCCGTTGCAGGAGGTGGTGACGCCGGACGAGCTGCGGATCGGCACGCTCGCGGGTGCGCTGGAGTGCCTGGCCTCCGGGATCACGACCGTGCAGGACTACTCGTTCGCGCCGACCTTCGCGCACGCCGAGGCCGCCGTGCGAGGGCTGCGGGAGTCGGGTGTTCGGGCGATGTTCGGATACGGGCCGGCGGTGTTCGGGCCCACGCTCGAGCCGGACGACGTGCGGCGCGGTGTGGAGCTCGGCGGCGGGCTCGTCGACATCGCGCTCGCGCCGGTCGGACCGTCCTTTTCGGACATCAGCGTGGTGGAGAACGACTGGAAGCTGGCGCGTGAGCTGGGCTTGCGGGTGCTCACTCACGTCGCCGGTGAGGGCAACCCGATCTCGGCGCTGCACGACCGCGGCCTGCTCGACGGGAACACGACATTCGTGCACGGCAACGGGCTTCCGGACGCCGAGCTGAAGCTGATCGCCGACGCCGGTGCGGGCGTGGCGATCGCGCCGGGCCTGGAAGCGGAGATGGGCCACGGCGCGCCGATGATCCGCCGCACTCGTGCGCTGCGCGTGCCGACCGGGCTCGGCGTCGACTCGGTCGCGGTGGTGGCGGGGGACATGTTCTCGTTGATGCGAGCCGCGTTGATGTCCGCGCACGTCAGCGAGGGCGTGCACGTCACTCCCGCGGATGTGCTGCGGATGGCGACCATCGAAGGCGCGCAGGCGATCGGGATGGGCGATCAGGTCGGGTCGCTGGGCGTGGGCAAGCAGGCGGATCTGGTGGTGCTGCGGGCCGACGACCTCAACCTGCTCGGTGCCGCCGATCCGGTCGCCGCGGTCGTGACGGCCGCGCACCCCGGCAACGTCGAGCGGGTGTTCGTCGCCGGGGTGGAAGCGGAAAAGCCTGATGTGGCACGGGAGGTGCGAGCCGTCGCGGCACGCCTCAGCGGCGCGTGATCAGCCCGACGAAGTGGTTCATGTCCGCCTGCACGCACGCCTCGTCCGCGTGCTTGGCGGTGCAGCCCGGCGCCCAGCCGGTGCCGTCGCCGTAGTCGGACAGGTGGAACGGGATTCCCGCGGCGGTGAGGTTGGAGGCGGTCACCAGGGTCGTCTCCCTCGCCCGGTTCTCGAGCACCGCCTGGATCGGGTTGACGGTCAGGTCGCCGCCGTTGCCCGTGTAGAGCGCGACTCCCATGCCGCGCAACGACTCCACGTGCTGGGCCGGGCTCTGGTCGTTCCAGACGCCGTCGAACGGCCAGATCGGCGGCCCGAAGATCGCGTCGGCGCCGACGGCCGGGGTGCCGGAGCCGGGGTTCAGCTCGCTCGCGACGACGGCGGCGCGGATCTCGGAGTTCCGCAGGTCCAGTCCGCCGGAGAAGCTGCCGGCGTAGCTGAAGAGGTCCGGGCGGTGCTCGGCGTAGTGCAACGCGCCGAAGCCGCCCATCGAGTGGCCGACGATCGCGCGGCCGTCGCGCGTGGCGATCGTGCGCAGGTTGGCGTCGACGAACGGGATCACCTGTTCCAGGTGGAAGTTCTCCCAGTTCTGCGGGCCGGCGGCACCGGGGTTGACCCAGTTCGAGTACCAGCCGCGGCCGCTGCCGTTGGGCTGCACGGTGATCAGCGGGACGTCCCTGGTCGCGTTCTCGACGACGCGCTGGTTCCACAGGGCGTCGGGGCGGTCGGGGTGGCCGTGCAGGTAGTACTGGACCGGGTAGCGCGCGCTCGGGTCGTAGCCGGCCGGCAGGGTGACGACGATCGCGTGCCTGCCCGGTTCCTGGCCCTCCAGCAGGGTTGGCGCCGGCACCTGGTTCGTGGAGACGCTGAACAGGAACGTGCGGTGGTTCTCGTCCACCCACCTCGGCTGGCTCGTCACCACCAGCCCGAAACCGTCGGCGAGGTGCGGGGGCGACGGCTCTGCGGCCTTCGCGTGCGGACTGGACAACATCGTGGCGGCGGTCAGCGCGGCGACCAGGCAGGCGCCGCGTTTCCTGGCGGTGCGGAATCGGATGGACATGAAACCCCCTCGGCTCGCCTGGATCATGGCGCGAGGCCGTGCCGGAGGACAGGCCAGGGACCGGCCATTGGTGGCCGGGTGGTGTTCGGGCTGGTCAGCTCGGTGGCGAACAACCGCATCAGCCCCGGCAACCGGTAGGTGTCGCCGTCGCCCCACTCGGCGAGACCGAGGTCGACCAGGTGGTCCAGCGCGGCCTCGGTCTCCAGCAGGCCCGTGCCCAGCACGTCCGCGGCGGTGGCAGCGTCGCACATGTCGTACCTGCCGAGCAGCCGGAACGCGTTGGCCGCCAACGGGTCGTCGACCGCGCTGAACACCGTGGCGCAGGCGGCGCGGACCGACTCACCGCCGAAGCTGAGCTCGGCCAGCCGGCGTCGTTCCGGGGCCAGTCGCCGAACCCACCGCGACAGTGAACGGGTCGGGCGGTGGGCGAGCAGCGCACCCGCGATGTGCAGCGCCAGCGGGATGCCGTGGCACAACGAGACGATCTGAGCCGCGGCGGCGGGTTCGAAGGCGGCTCTGGGCGCCAGCCGGGTCAGCAGCTCCAGACCGTCCACATCGGACAGCGGGCCGAGTGGGAGTTGTGCCGCGCCGTCCAGCAGAAGTGGCGCGCGGCTGGTGACCAGCAGTGCGCACGGGCCGGTGGCGGGCAGCAGGAAACGCAGCGGCGCGGGATCTGTCGCGCCGTCGAGCACCACGAGCACGGCACGGTCCGCCAACCTGGACCGCAGCAGCGCGGTGGCCTCCTCCTCAGCGTGCGGAACGTCAGAGACGCCCAGGTGCCGCAGCAGCCGGTGGGGCACGCGGGTCGCCTGGCCGAGGTCGATGTAGAGCTGGCCGTCGGGGAACACCGGCGCGACCCGATGCGCGACTTCCAGGGCCAGCGCGCTCTTGCCGACACCGCACGGGCCGTGCACGACAGCCACGGCAGGTGTGTCCTGGGCGAGCAAAGCCTGCAACCGCGCCACTTCCGGTTGGCGGCCGGAGAACGACCGGCACGGCGAAGGCAGCTCGCGCGGAACCGAGGTCGCCCGCACGGTGACCGCCTTGCTGAGCGACGGGTCGCGGTCCAGCACCGCCTGGTGCAACCGGACCAGCTCCGGCGAGGGCTCCAGGCCGAGCCGGTCCGCGATCACCCCGCGGTAGTCGGTGTAGACGGCGAGCGCCCCGGCCAGGTCGCCTGAGCGGTACAGCGCCGTCACGAGATGCGCGCGCGGCCGTTCCCGCAACGGGTGCTCGGCCACGAACTCGCGCAACGGCGTGATCAACGAGTGGTGCTCGCCGAGGCCGAGCCGCGCGTCGAAGTGGTCTTCCGTCACGGACAGCCGCAGCTCCTCGACCGGCGCGATCGACCCGGCCAGCGCGGCGCAGCCGGCCAGGTCCTCCAGCACCGCACCCCGGCACGCCGACAGGGCCTCGCCGAGATGTCGTGCGGCCGCGGCGTGATCACCGCGGGCCAGCGCCGTCCGGCCCGCCTCGGCGCGTTCGGTGAACAGGTGCAGGTCCAGCTCGCCCGGCCGCAAGGTCAGCTGGTAGCCCGCCTGCCTGCCCGCGATGCGCTCGCACCCGTCCGGCAGCACCTGGCGCAGCCGGTTGGCGTACGTGCGCAGGTTCGCCATCGCGGACATCGGCGGTTCGTCCGCCCACAGCGCGCGGACCAGCCGGCGGATCGGCACCGGGCGGCCGGGGCTGAGCAGCAACGTGGCGAGCAGGAGGCGTTGCTTGAGCGAGCCCAGCGCGATGTTCGTGCCGCGGGCGCGCACCTCGATCCTCCCGAGAACCCTGAACTCGACTGACACGCCGGTGATCCTGACCGTGATCGCTGACACATCGCCGACACGGCATACACGCGGCCGTGTATGCGCGCTGGGCGTCCCCGTGTACCCCGCTTTCCTACGTTGACGCCACCGACGCCACCCGGCGCGGGAGGAAGTGAGGGAGCGCGAAACATGCGCAAGACGTTGGAGTCGCTCAGCGACAAGCTGCTCGGCGTGTTCGTGGCCAAGGCCGACGTGGGCGCGGGCTGCCCGCCGGACCCGTACTACAAGCACTGCTACTGCCGTGAGCGCAGTGACTTCCGCCAGCGTTGTTCGCAGAACGGTGCGTGCAAGGAGTTCTGCGGACCCTGCGTGGTCTTCCGGACCTGCGGCGCGTGATCAGACGCCGTGGGTGGTGACCCGTTCACCACCCACGGCTCTCCCTTCTACCTTCGGAGACTTGCCATGTCAGTGCTCACCGCCGCGGTCGTGGTCGTCGGAGTCCTGTGCCTGCTGGACCTGCTGCTGAGCTTCGGCATCATCCGGCGGCTGCGTCAGCAGAACGAGACGCTGCGCGACCTGCGCGAGAAGCAGTCGGCGGAGGAACCGCCCATCATGCTGACCGCCGGTTCGCCCGTCGAACTGTCCGATGTGGACGTTTCCGGCGCGCTGGTCGGCTTCTTCTCGCCGAACTGCGAACCGTGCAAGGAACGCGTGCCGCAGTTCATCGAGTACGCGACCGGTCACCGCGGCAAGGTGATCGCGATCGCCGCCGGACCCGCCGAGGAGGTCGCCGACATGGTCGTGCGCCTCGGTGAGGTGGCCGAGGTCGTCGTCGAGGAGATGGGCGGCCCGCTGCACAACGCGTTCGGCACCACCGGTTATCCGGCGGTGTGCCTGGTCGACGACTCGCGGACCGTGGCGGCGAGCGGCTGGGAGATGTCCGCGCTGCCGGCTCTCGCGACCCGGTGAACACCTCTCTCGGCGCCCGCCGGGTGTTGTCGCTCCTGGTCAGCGCGTTCAGCCTGACTCGGGCGGCGGCACCGGCGGGCACCCCGATCTACGTGGTGCTCACGCTGCTCGGCGGCATCGTGCCGCTGTCCGCCGCGTGGTGCACCAAGGTTCTGCTGGACGGCATCGCGGCCGGCGGAGCTTGGGCCGCTTTGGTGCCGTGGGCCGTCGCGCTGGCGTTGACCGGACTGGTCAGCGGTCTGCTGCCGGTGTCGACGGAGTACCTGAAGCAGCGGCTCGACCGCGCGGTCGCGGTGCTCACGATGGACCGGCTCTACCAGGCGATGGGACGGCTCACCGGGCTGGCGCGGATGGAGGACCCGAGGTTCCGCGACAAGCTCCAGCTCGCGCAGCAGACCGGTCGCAGCGGGCCTGGCCAGCTCGTCGACGACGGACTGGGCGCGGTGCAGGCGGCCATCACGACCGGTGGGTTCCTCGGCACGTTGCTCGTTCTGAACGCCGGCATGGCGGTCATCGTGCTGGTCGCGGCGGTTCCGGCGTTGATCGCGCACATGCGGTTGAGCCGGGCCAGGGCCGAGGTGATGTGGTCGATCACGCCGGCCGAGCGGCGCGAGGTGTTCTACGCGGAGTTGCTGTCGAGCCTCGACGCGGCCAAAGAGCTGCGGTTGCTGGGCCTCGGCGACCTGTTCCGGCGCCGCATGCTCGTCGAGCTGACCGCCGCGCACGCCGTGGTGGAGGGCCAGGACCGCCGGGACGCACGGGTGCGCGGCCTGCTCGCCGGGCTGACCGCGCTGGTGTCGGCGGCCGGGCTGGTCTGGTCGGTGTGGCTCGCGGTGTCCGGCTCGCTGTCCATCGGTGACGTCGCGATGTTCGTCGCCGCCGTCGCCGGGGTGCAGGGCGCGTCGCAGAGCCTGGTGCACAACCTGGCCTCCGCACACCACTCGGTGTTGTTGTTCCACCACTACCAGGAGATCGAGTCGCAGCCGCCGGACCTGCCGGTGTCCGCCGCCCCGGTTCCCGCGCTGCGGCAGGGGATCGAGCTGCGCGACGTGTGGTTCCGCTATGCCGACGACCAGCCGTGGGTGCTGTGCGGGGTGAACCTCACGATCCCGCACGGGCGCTCGCTCGCGCTGGTCGGGCTGAACGGCGCGGGGAAGTCGACGATCGTCAAGCTGCTGTGCCGGTTCTACGACCCCAGCCGGGGCGCGATCCTGTGGGACGGCGTCGACATCCGGTCGTTCGCCGTCGAGTCGTTGCGGGCCCGGATCGGCGCGGTTTTCCAGGACTACATGCGCTACGACCTCACCGCCGCCGAGAACGTCTCGCTCGGTGATGTGTCCTCTATGGATGATCGACCACGTGTTGTCGCTGCTGCGGAACGGGCTGGTGCGCACGACCTGGTTGCGGCGTTGCCACGCGGGTACGACACGTTGTTGTCGCGCATGTACTTCGACGAGGCCGACCGGGAGGATCCGGAGACCGGGGTGCTGCTGTCCGGTGGTCAGTGGCAGCGGCTGGCGCTGGCGCGGGCGTTCCTGCGCGACCGCCGCGACCTGATGATCCTGGACGAACCCAGCTCGGGATTGGACGCGCAGGCCGAGCACGAGGTGCACAACAGCCTGCGGCGGCATCGAGAGGGGGCGACGAGCGTGCTGATCTCGCACCGGCTGGGCACGGTCCGGGACGCGGGCTTGATCGCGGTGCTGACGGCGGGTCAGGTTTCGGAGTTGGGCACGCACGACGAGCTGATGTTCCTCGATGGGGACTACGCACGGCTCTTTCGACTGCAGGCTTCAGGTTATGACGAAGTGGATGTGACCACGTGATTTGGTTCGCACTCGCGGTTGTGGCAGTCGTGGCGTGGCTTCTGGTGCTGCGCAACCGTTTGCTCGTGGTGACCGTGCACGGCGTGAGCATGGAACCGACCTATCACTCCGGCGATCGGCTGCTGGTCCGGCGGGCGCGGCTCGATCGCGTCCGGGCCGGGCAGATCGTGGTGGTGCAGGTGGAAGCCTCGACGCCGGACGACCCGACCGGTGGCCGCCTGGTGAAGCGCGCGGTGGCGGTGCCGGGCGATCCCGTGCCACCGCAGATCCCGGTGCCCGGGCCGCGCGTGCCCGCGGACCGCCTGCTGGTGCTCGGCGACAACCCGGCCCGCAGCAACGACTCCCGGCGACTCGGCTATCTCCCGGCGGACGCGCTGATCGGCGTGGTGCTCCGCCCGATCGGACAGAGGTGACATGACCACGGGTGCAGTTGTCCTCTGCGGACTGGTGCTGCTGATCTCCGCGGTGAGCAAGGTGCGCGGCCGGTCCGACTACGCGGACTTCGTCGCGTCGGTGCCCGCGTTCGGGGTTCCGGCGCGGTGGATCAGGCCGTTCGCGGTGTTGACGGTCGTGGCGGAGTTCGGGATCGCGCTGCTCCTGCTGGTCGGGTTCTGGACCGCGGGCCTGGTGCTGGCGGCAGGCATGTTCGCGGTGCTGACCGCCGTGGTGTGGCGCGCGGTGTCACGGCGGTCCGGCGCGGTGTGCCGGTGTTTCGGGCGTGCTCGCACCACGCTGACGCACCGGCACACCGCGCGCAACGCTTTCCTGTTGGGAGTGGCGGTTCTCGGACTGTCCGCTGTGGACAACGCCTTCGATCCGGCCGTCGCGGGGCTGGCGGCGGCGGTCGGTGTGATCGGCGCGGTGCTGGTGGTGCGGTTCGACGACCTGGCGGACCTGATCGCGGCTTAGGCGCGGTAGGCGTCCAGGATGCGTGAGGCGGTCGGTCACCCGCCGATCTTGGTGAGGCTGGTGGGCAACCGTTCGAAGCCGCGCAGGATGCGGGTCGGTCGCCGATGCGCGCCGGGTAGTGGCCTCAGGTCGGGGAACCGTTCGAAGATCGACCGCAGACCGATCTCACCCTCCAGCCGCGCGAGCTGCGCGCCGAGGCAGTAGTGGCGACCCGCGCCGAACGACACGTGGTCGCGAGCGTTCTCGCGGGTGACGTCGAACGTCGCGGGGTCGGCGAAGACCTCGGGATCGCGGTTCGCGGCGGCGAGCACGGCCGTGACGAACTGCCCGCGCCGCACCGGAATGCCCGCGATGGTGGTGTCGCGTGAGGACATCCGGCCCGTCATGAGGACCGGCGGGTCGACGCGCAGCACCTCGTCGACGGCGTTGCTCCACAGCTCTGGGCGCGACCGGAGCGTCTCGAGCTGCGCGGGGTTCTTGGTGAGCAACGAGATGCCGTTGCCGAGCAGGTTGACCGTGGTCTCGAAACCGGCCGCCAGCACCAGGCCCGCGGTGGACTTGAGCTCGCGATCGGTGAGGCCGGTGCCGTCCTCGCGCGCGGTGATCAGGCGGCTCAGCAGGTTGTCGCCGGGGTTGGCGCGCAGGGCGTCGAGGTGGCGGGTGAGCCAGGCGTCGAAGGTGCTCAACGTGGTCTCGACGTTGCGGAACACGCGCCACGACAGGCCCAGGTCGAGGCTCGGCGCGGCCGCTCCGCCCAACGCCAGCACGGTCGCGCGGTCTTCCGGTGGCACGCCGAGGATCTCGCTGATCACGGTGACCGGGAGCAGGCCGCAGTAGGTCTCGATGAGATCGACCGGGTTGGCCGGGTCGAGGCTGTCGAGCAGCTCGTCGGCGATCGCCTGGGTGCGTTCGCGCAGCTGCTCCACGGCCCGCGCGGTGAAGACGCGGGTGACGAGCTTGCGGTAGCGGGTGTGCTGCGGCGGTTCGACGACCAGCAACGACGGCGGCTGCACGGGATGCGTGATGTCCGTGGCGGACCACGCGGCGAGCTTGCCGAGGATGCCGGCACCGTAGCGAGGGCGAGTCGTCACCAGGGCGTCGTTGGTGAGGATCTCGCGCACGATCGCGTGCCGGGCCGTGGTGTGGCCGACCTTGGTGGCGGCGAGCGGTCCGCGGGCGCGGATCTCGTCGAACAGGCCGGTGAGGTCGGCGCCCGTGGACGCCTCGACGGTGATGCGGCCCTGCAGGTCGCCGCGACGGGCCTGCATGCGCAGCACCGTCCGGGGCAGTGCGTGGCCGATGCTCCACCGCACTGCCGTTTTGACGTGCTCCTCAGCGAGACTCATCAGTTCCGTAGCGTCGTCCACTCGGGCCGGTGCGTCAACGGTAATCTGCCGCGCCATGGAAATCCGGGCGTTGCTCGACGGGATGGACCGGGACGACTTCCGCGCCGAGGCCGCGGAGTTCGCGGCCCAGCACGGGCTCTCGACGTTCGGTCACCTGGTCGACCTCATCGCCACGACGCAGGACGGCCAGGTCAGCCGGCAGGCCTGCCGCGTTTTCTCGCTGCTGAGCGCCGGCGACGAGACCTACCTGGCGCTGACCCGGCATCCGCACCAGAAGGTGCGCGTGCACGCCGCGAGCATGTTCCGCGGTGAGCAGGCGTTGAAGTACGCGCATGAACTCGTGCCGGTGCTGGCGGACGACGACTACTACGTGGCGCGGGAAGCGCGGTGGGCGTTCGACAGCATGGGGCCGGACGTGTTGCCGTTGCTGCAGGAGGCGCGCCGGACGGCCAAGGGCGCGGTCCGCCGGGGCGCGTGGCAGGGGATCGCCGAGGTCGGCGGCCCGGACGCGTTCACCGAGTGGGATCGCCGCGTGCTGAGGCGGTTCATCGCCGCCAAGGTCGAGGAGGACCTGTACTCCAGCGAGGAGATGCACCTCTGCGGCGGCTGGTACGCGATCAGGACCGACAACCAGCAGGCCGTGCTCGAAGTCTGCGGCCTGAGCGACCCCGTGCCGGTGACCAAGATCCTCGGCGGCGACGCCTGGAACAACGACCACCACTCGTCGGCCAAGGAGGACGAGCACGTCCGCTGCGCCAGGGTCTACGTCACGGGTGCGTGGGACGGCTGGACGCTCGTGTTCGGCGAGCCGTTCGCGCACGCGTCCCGCCCGGTCACCGAGATCTGCGCGGTGCTGAGCGCGGCGTTCGGCGAGGCGCACTACTACGCCATGCACTGCCAGGGCGGCGGCAACGAGTGGTGCGTCGCCGAGGGCGGCGAGGTCATCCGCTACTACGACGAGAGCAACCCGGACGAGCAGATCGGCGAGCCCCTCGACGCCGAGGACGGCCTGAAGCTGCCGCACGACTGGAGCGACGAGAACGAGGACCTGGACGACTGCTACGCCACCGACGTGGCGGAGGAGATGTCGGCCAACCCCAAGTACTTCGAGGGCGACGTGGAGGGGTACGGCGTTCTCGCGCTCACCGCGTGCGGCCTGAAGTACGGTTCTCCCAAGGGTTTCCTGCGCATCACGTACTAGCTGCTTGATTCCAAGAGCGCCTCACGCCCGTTGGTGGCCATGTCGTCTGCGAGTGCCACCAACCCAAGATCATCGAGCACTTTCCTGCTACCAACTGGCCCGGTCGCCGCAACGCGCGACGGCCGGTTCGTGGGCGGTTGGTTGTAGTTGTAGGCGATTTGATCAAGAGTTGGCGGTACTTGCAGACACCAACAGAACCACCTGGTCAGGCTTGGACGACCGGCACCTCCAACGCGCGCACGATCGCGTTGTCGGCGTCCGTGATGACGCCGGCGACCTCGCTGAACGGCAGCACGCCGAACCGCGAGGCCGTGCCGATCTTCTCCGAACTGGCCAGCACGTAGGTGTCGGCGGCCTGGTGGGCGAGCGCGCGCTTCATCGCCGCCTCGTCCGCGTCGCCGGTCGTGAGGCCTGCTTCGGGGTGCACGCCCGTGACGCCCAGCAGGAACAGATCGGCGTGCACGCCCCGTGCGGCCTCCACGGCAGCAGCGCCGCACGCGACCATCGAGTGCTTGAACAGCCTGCCGCCGATCACGTAGACGTCCACGTGCTGATGCGCTTCCAACGCGCTCGCGATCGTCGGACTGTGCGTGACGATCGTCGCTTGCAGGTCTAGGGGTAGCGCGCGCACCACGGCGAGGGTGGTCGTGCCGCCGTCGAGGATCACGGTGCTGCCCGGCTCGATCAACTTCGCTGCCGCGCGTGCGACCCGTTGCTTGCCGTCGACCGAGACGTCCTGCCGCGTCGCGTAGTCGGCGATGGCGGGGGATACGGGCAGTGCGCCGCCGTAGACGCGTTGGCACAGACCTGCTGCTGCGAGATCGCGCAGGTCGCGGCGGATCGTGTCCTCGGAGATGCCGACTTCCACCGCGAGGTCCTTGGCGACGATCCGGCCGTCCGTGCGCAGGCGTTCGAGCAGCAGGTCACGACGTTGGGCAGCGAGCATGCACGTTTCTCCTTGTTTCTGCCGAGTGTTGCACACTATGGTCGGTCGCATGCTGATTCTGATCGCAGGGCCCTACCGATCGGGCACCGGGGACGACCCCGCGCTGATGGCGCGCAACCTCGAACGCCTGGAGGAGGCCGCGTGGCCGATCTTCCGCAGCGGGCACGTGCCGATGATCGGTGAGTGGGTCGCGCTGCCCGTTCTGCGTGGTGCGGGCGGGAGTTCGCCGGCGGATCCCATCGCCACGGAGATCATGTACCCGACCGCGGAACGCCTGTTGCGGCACTGCGACGCGGTGCTGCGGCTGCCCGGCGAGTCGACCGGCGCCGACGAGGACGTGCGAATCGCCCGGGAACGCGGGTTGCCGGTGTTCGGCCGAGTGGAGGACATTCCGGGCTACCGTTCCGTCTAGCGGAACGGTTCATCGCCCTGGGGAGCTCCATGCCTCGACCGGAACGGCCACTCGGGCCCGAGGACAGCGCGCTGCTGGGCTTCGCGGCCGATCTGCGCCGGTTGCGGGAGAAGGCGGGCAAACCGACCTACCGCGAGCTGAGCAAACAGGCTCACTACTCGGTGACGGTGCTCTCGGACGCGGCGAGCGGGCGAAAGCTGCCGACCCTGGCCGTGACGCTCGCGTACGTCGAGGCGTGCGGGGGAGACGCCGAGGAGTGGCGCCAGCGGTGGCACGAGCTGTCCGAGGAGCTGTCGGCGCCGCCCGCCGAGGGTGTCCGGGCGCCGTACCTGGGGCTGGCGGCGTTCCAGGTCGAGGACTCCGACAGGTTCTTCGGCCGGGACGTCCTGATCGCCGAGCTGCGCGAACGGCTGGGGGAGCGGCGGTTCCTCGGCGTGTTCGGGGCCTCGGGCTCGGGCAAGTCGTCGTTGCTGCGCGCGGGTCTCGTCGCTCGGACCCATGGCCCATCCGTGGTGTTCACGCCGGGTGCGAGACCGCGCGAGGAGTGCGCGCTGCGGATGGCCGAGCTGACCGGCGCGCGGGTCGGCCAGGTGCTGCAGGACCTCGAAGACCCCGCCGCCCTGCACGTCTACCTCGGCATGGCGGGCTCCGAGGTGCTGGTCGTGGTCGACCAGTTCGAGGAGATCTTCACGCTGTGCCGGTCCGAGGAGGAACGGGCCTGGTTCGTCGAAGCGCTGGTGCACGCAGCCGACAAGCACGCCAGAGTCGTGATCGGCGTGCGCGCGGACTTCTACGGCCATTGTGGACGGTATCCGCTGCTCGTGAAGGCGTTGCAGGACAGTCAGGTTCTCGTCGGGCCGATGTCCGGCGACGAACTGAGGCAGGCGATCACCCAGCCAGCGGCGCACGAGGGGTGCGTCCTCGACACCGTGCTCGTGGCACGGCTCGTGGCGGAAGCGGCCGGGCAGCCCGCCGCGTTGCCGTTGGTGTCGCACGCGCTGCTGGAGACGTGGCGACGGCGGCGCGGCTTGCGGCTGACGATCGAGGGTTATGAGGAAGCGGGCGGCCTCCAGCACGCGATCACCCGCAGCGGCGAGGAGGTGTACGCGTCGCTGGACCCGGCCGGGCAGGCGGCGGCGCGGCAGATCTTCGTGCGGCTCACCGCGCTCGGCGAGGGCACGGCGGACACCAAGCGGCGGGTGGCGCGGGAGTCGTTGGACGACAGCGATCTCACCGTGCACGTGCTGGAGAAGCTGGCCGCTGCCAGGCTGGTCACGATCGACGACAGCACTGTCGAGCTCACGCACGAGGCGCTGATCCGCAGCTGGCCGCGGTTGCGCGACTGGCTGTCCGACGACCGCGCCGGGCTGCGGCTGCACCGGCAGCTCAGCGAGGCGACCGAGTCGTGGGCCGCGGTCGGGCACGATCCCGGTGCGCTGTACCGGGGTGTGCGGCTCGCGTCGGCACGGGACTGGGCGGCGGCGAACCCGGAAGCGTTGACACCGCGCGAGAACAGGTTCCTCACGGCGTCGCTGGACGCGGAGGCAGCGGAACAGTCGAGTGCTCGCAAGCGGAATCGGCGGCTGCGGCAACTCGTCGCGGCGCTCACCGTCTTCGTGCTGCTGACCACGATCGCCGGGGCTGCGGCGGTCGTGCAGTGGCAGCAGGCGGTCGCGGACCGGGACCGGGCGACATCACGGCAGGGCGGCGAGCACGCGGCCGGTCTGCTCGCCACCGATCCGTCGCTCGCCGGGCAGATCGGCCTTGCGGCGTATCGGATCTCACCGACGCCCGAGGCTCGCAGCGCGTTGCTGAGCACGTTCGCCGGCCCGTTCCCGACCCGCCTGCACGGTGCGGGCGACCAGATCGACACCATCGCGCTGACGCCGGACGGCAGCCTGCTGGCCACCGGTGCGGTGGACGGCGTGGTCGAGCTGTGGAGAGGTGCGCAGCGGATCGCCACCCTGCCCAACACCGGCCGCGTGATCGACGTGGCGTTCAGCGGTGACGGCCGGCGCCTTGCGGTGGCGGGGAACAACGGTGTGCGCCTGTTCGACGCTCGTGGCGAGCTGCTCACCTCGTTCCTGCCGGGCGTCGGTGTCGCGGGCGTCTCGTTCAGCCCGGACGGTTCTCAGCTCGCGACCGCCGGGCCGACCGCGCAGGTGTGGGATCTGCGGACGGGGCAGCCGGCGACCGTGCCGGTCCAGCACGAGGGCGAGGTCTACCGCGTCGAGTACAGCCCGTCCGGCGTGCTCGCGACGGCGGGCGAGGACGGCCGGGTGTTCATCGGCGACAAGATGGTGCTGCGGACGAAGGGCCCGATCAGTGGCCTGGCGTGGAGCCAGGACGGCAAGCTCGCCATCGCCGACGAAACACACGCGATCTGGCTCTACGACGGTGCTGTGCACGAGTTCCCCGGCCCGGACGTGCTGGTGCGCGGCCTCGCCTTCACCCCGGACGGCACCCGTCTCGCCCTGGGCGCCAACGACGGCATCGTCCGGATCGTGGACGTGGCGTCGCGGCGCGAGATCGGCGAGCTGACCCAGCCGAACCGCGTGCGCGACATCGCCCTGAGCCGGGACGGCACCCTGCTCGCGAGCTCCAGCAGCGCCGGCCGTGCCTACCTCTGGCACGACCCGTTCCCGACTCCCACCGGGCCCGCGGTCGAGGGGATCTTCGCGGGCACCGGGCTGCTCGCCACCACCGCGAGCCTGGACAACGCGGTTCGCTTGTGGCGCAACGACTTCCGCACCTTGACCCCGATCGCGACGCTGACCGGCCACACCGGCCCGGCCCTGTACGCGGCCTTCAACCCGGCGAGCACCTTCCTCGCCACCTCGAGCCGGGACCGCACAGTCCGCGTCTGGGACACCGCCGGGCAACCGGTCGCCGTCCTCGAAGGGTTCCGCGAAACGGTCAGCACGCTGGCCTGGAGCCCGGACGGCCGCACCCTGGCCACCGGTGACGACGCGGGCGACCTCACCCTGTGGGACGTCACCTCACCCCGCACCCCGGCGAAGCTCGCGACCCTCACCGACGACGCCCGCAACGTCAACAGCATCGCCTTCAGCCCGGACGGCAAACGCTTGGCCTCGGCCAACACCGACCGCGCGGTCCGCCTGTGGGATCTGACCGACCGCGACCGGCCGCGCAGGTCCGCGAAGCTCACCGGCTTCCGCGAGGCCGTCACGAGCGTGCGGTTCAGCCCGGACGGCACGATGGTCGCGGGCGCCGGACTCGACCGCACTGCCCGGCTCTGGCGGGTCGCGGACTCCGCGCCGCTGTCGGTGATCACCGACCAGAACGGGCCGATCAGCAACGTGAGGTTCAGTCCCGACAACCGTTCCCTCGTGCTGTCGGACACCGCCCGCGACGCTCAGCTGTGGAGCATCGGCGATCCCGCGTCGCCCGCGCTGTTCGCCGTCCTGAGCAGCCCGGGCGGGATCGTGGCGGGAGTGTTCACGGCCCCGGACGGCCGGCGCATGGCGGCGACGGCCGGCGAAGGCACGATCCGGTTCTGGGACACCGACGTCGAGACAGCGGCGAAGCGGGTGTGCGAGCTGGCGGGCACGCCGATGACGCGGGAGGAGTGGTCGGCGCAGTTCCGCGACCACGACTACCAGCCACCCTGCCGCTAGCCTGGGATGCGAGTCGATCCAGGGGGCTGGGGATGAAGTACGCAATCCGGGCGGCGCGGGTGTTCGACGGCGCGCGGGACATCGGATCACCGCAGGTCGTGGTCGAGGACGGCAAGATCGTTGAGCTCGCGCGTGACGTGGCTGATCTTCCAGTGGCCGACCTCGGTGACGTCACGCTGCTGCCCGGCCTCGTCGACTCGCACGTCCACCTGGGCTTCGACCCGCTCGGCGTGGCGACCGAGCTGCCGGACGACACCGAGGACGTCGTGCTCGCACGCATGCGCGCCAACGCCACCGAAGCGCTGCGGGCGGGCATCACGACCGTGCGCGATCTCGGCGACCGCAGCTACCTGTCGCTCCAAGTCCGCGACACGGGCCCAGAGGTGCTGGTGTCCGGGCCGCCCGTGACCACGACCGGCGGCCACTGCTGGTTCCTCGGCGGCGAGGCGGACGGTCTCGACGGCATCCGCAAGGCCGTCACCGAACGGGTCGAGCGCGGGGTCGACGTCGTGAAGATCATGGCCACCGGCGGGTCGATCACGCCGGGCTCGTCGCCGTTCGACCAGCAGTACACGACCGAGGAGCTGCGGGCGGCCGTCGAAATCGCGCACGACGCGGGCATCCCCGTGACGGTGCACGCGCACGGCGCCGCCGGCATCAAGGCGGCGGTGGAGGCGGGCGTCGACTCGATCGAGCACGCCTTCTTCCTGGCGCCGGGCGGCCTCGCGGTCGACTGGGACACCGTGGACCTCATGGTGCGCAAGGGGATCTACGTCAGCACCACGACGGCGCGGATGCCGACCGCGGAGCCGGCCTTCCCGGTCAGCACGCAGCTGCGGCAGAACTTCGGCCGGATGCGCGAACTGGGCGTGCGGCTGGTGTGCTCGTCGGACGCGGGAGTCGGGCAGTTCAAGCGGTTCGACTCGCTGCCGCACGGGATCATCGAGTTCGGCGAGGTGCTCGGGTTCGGCAACGCCGAGGCGCTGGCGTCCGCGACCAGCGTGGCGGCGACCATGTGCGGTGTCGGCGAACGCAAGGGCCGGATCGCGGCGGGCTACGACGCCGATCTGCTCGCCGTGGCCGGGAACCCGCTGGTCGATCTGAAGGCGCTGCTGGACGTGCGTGCGGTCATCCGCGCCGGGCAGCAGCTCTAGCCACGGCGACGAACTCGCGCATCCGGCCGTGGTCCTTGACGCCACGGCTCGACTCGATGCCGCTGGACACGTCGACACCCCACGGCCGGGCCACGTTGATCGCCTCGGCGACGGTGTCCGGCGCCAGTCCGCCCGCCAGCACCCACTTGCCGGTCGGCGGGTCGGCCGCGAGCCTCGTGATGTCCCACTGCTCGCCCGACCCCGCCACCGGCGAGTCGATCAGCAGCAGCTCCTCGCCGAACGCGCCGGTGCGCACGTCTGTCCCCGGACCCAGTGCCGTTGCCCTGACCAGCTGAAACGGCAGGCCGGACAGCTCGTCGAACGCTTCCTTCGGGTAGTCGCCGTGCAGCTGGAGCGCCCGCACACCGGTCTTCAACGCCAGCTCACCCGCCTCGGCGGCGGAGATGCCGCGCACGACAGCGACGGTCAGGACGTCCGACGGGACTGCCGCGACGAGACCGCGGACGAGGTCGGCGTCGATCTGGCGGGGGCTGGAGGTCAGCACGAAACCGACGGCGTCGGCCCCGGCGTCGACCGCCACGGCGACATCGGCTTCGGTGCGCAGACCACAGAGCTTCACGAACACGCCATCAGCTTAGTGACTCAGGACGCACTGTCGCGGAGGTAACAGTCACACATCGCCCCGCCGTCCGGTCTTCCTTGTATAGATGGAAATACGGGCAACGGAGGCCGCGATGACGCAACCTGAACATCAGATAGCCACCTCAGTGCTGGTGATCGGCAGCGGCGGTGCGGGACTGCGCGCCGCCATCGAACTGGCCGAGCGCGGAGTCGACGTGCTGGTCGTCGGCAAACGCCCCAAGGCGGACGCGCACACGGCGCTGGCGGCGGGCGGCATCAACGCGGCGCTGGCGACGATGGACCCGGCCGACACGTGGCAGCAGCACGCGGCGGACACCATCAAGGAGAGCTACCTCCTCGCGAACCCGGACATCGTGCGGGTCGTCGCGGAACAGGCCCCGCGCGGGATCGCCGACCTGGAGCGGTGGGGCATGCCGTTCGCCCGCGAGGAGGACGGCCGGATCTCGCAACGGTTCTTCGGCGCGCACACGTTCCGCCGCACGTCGTTCGCCGGCGACTACACGGGGCTGGAGATCCAGCGCACCCTGGTGAACCGCGCCACGCAGCTGAACATCCCGATTCACGACACCTGCTACATCACGCAGATCCTGGTGCGGGACAACGTGGTCTTCGGCGCGTACGGGTTCGACCTGAACACCGGCACGCGGCACGTGTTCCACGCCGACGTGGTGATCCTGGCCGCGGGCGGGCACACCCGGATCTGGCGCCGGACTTCCTCCCGCAGAGACGAGAACACCGGTGACTCGTTCCGTCTCGCCGTTCAGGCCGGTGGCCGCATCCGCGATCCCGAACTGGTGCAGTTCCACCCGTCGGGCCTGCTCGAACCGGAGAACGCGGCCGGCACCCTGGTGTCCGAGGCGGCTCGCGGCGAGGGCGGCGTGCTGACAAACTCGCTGGGGGAGCGGTTCATGGCCCGCTACGACCCGCAACGCATGGAACTGTCCACACGCGACAGAGTGGCGCTGGCCGCGTACACGGAGATCAAGGAAGGCCGCGGCACCCCGAACGGCGGTGTGTGGCTGGACGTCTCGCACCTGCCGCGCGAGCAGATCATGCGCCGCCTGCCGCGGGTCTACCAGACGCTGCTCGAGCTGCAGATGAAGGACATCACCCGCGAACCGATCGAGATCGCGCCGACCGCGCACTACTCGATGGGTGGCGTGTGGGTCTCGCCCGCCGACCACTCCACGGGCGTCGACGGCCTGTACGCGATCGGCGAGGCCTCCAGCGGCCTGCACGGCGCGAACCGGCTCGGCGGCAACTCGCTCATCGAACTGCTGGTGTACGGCCGGATCGTGGGCGAGGCGGCGGCGGAGTACTCGGCTTCGCTGAGCGCGCAACGCCGTTCGCGGACCGTGCTGGGCGAGGCGCGTGCCGAGGTCGACGGGCTTTTGAACGCCGACGGCCCGGAGAACGTCCGTGCCCTGCAACGGACTCTGCGCAACACGATGACCGAACACGCGGGCGTCGTCCGTGACGAGTCGTCACTGCGCAAGGGGCTGGCCGAGCTGGACGACCTGGAAGAGCGCATCCGCAACGTCGGCGTGCACCCGGATCTCGCCGGCTTCCAGGATCTTGCCCACGCCTTCGACCTGAAGTCCTCCGCACTCGCGGCCCGCGCGACTTTGGAGTGTGCCCTGGAACGGCGCGAAACCCGTGGTTGTCACAACCGGTCGGACTTCCCGGACCTGGACCCCGCGCAGCAGGTGAACCTGGTGTGGGCCGGTCCCGGACGGGTCGCCCGGGAGGAGATCCCCGCGGTGCCGGACGAGATCGCGGCGCTCATGCGGGACGTCGACACGGCCGGCAAACTGGTCGAGTGAGACAGTCGAGGAGCGGGAGCCTGGAGAGCGGGTTCCCGCCCCTCACCGTCACGGCAGCCTCAGTGCCGTGGTGAAGAGGAAGACGCTGTCCTCCAGCGCCTCCACTCGATGTCTCGCCTCAGGCATGATCAGCAGGTCACCGGGCTCGGCCTCCTGCTGGTGCGGCCCGGCGACGAGCCGCAGGTGACCGCGCAGCACCTGCACGGTCACCTCACGGGGTGCTCGTGCTCGTGCAGGTGCTCGCCCTTGCACAGCGCCATCACGGTCTGCCGCGACGCCCTGTCGTGTCCACCGTGGACGGTTTCGGCACTGCGCCCGCTGCTGAGCTGACGCGCCAGGGCGAGGTGGTTCTCCGCCGGCGCGATCAATGACGTCTTCACCGGGGTGCCCTCAGGTGCTTGCGCGCTTCGAGCTCCTCGGGTTCGACGACCGTCAGCATCGGCTGTCCCGGCGCGCAGAACATCGTGACCACGAACGCCGACTCCTCGTCGGTCAGGTGGTTCCCGTCCTGGTAGTGGATGACGTCACCGCCGGGCTCCCAGAACGTCCCGCCGGCCTCCACGACCCGAGCGGGTTCGCCTTCCAGCTCGAAGTTGATGGCGCCCTTGACGACGTACCCGTACGCGGGCCCGGAATGGCGGTGCGGCGGCGCTCCCGGACTCGACGGCGGCAGCGTCACGAAGATCGTCATGGCCTCGGCGCCGTCCGGGATCTGCGGTGCACCCGGCACGGTGCCGATGACCTCGATCTTCGGCGGCGGGCCGCTCTTGTCGGGGTTGTCCAGCTGATGCGCGTGTTCGTGGCTCATGTCAGCTCACCACCCGAAGGTGCGCACGAGCCGCCAGCTCGTCGTGCTCGACGACCGTCAGCAGCGGTGCGCCCGGCTCGCAGATCATGGTGGCGACAAGTGCGGACTCCTCGCCCTCCAGCGCGTTCGCACCCTTGTAGTGGATCACGTCGCCGCCGGGCTCGAAGAACGCCTCACCCTCCCGGATCACCCGCTCGGGCTCGCCTTCCAGCTCGAACGCGATGGCGCCCTTCACGACGTAGGCGTAGATGGGCCCGGGGTGGCGGTGGGGCGGCGCGCCGGGACTGCCGGGCGGCAGGCTGACCAGGATCGTCCGTGCCACGAGGTTCTCCGGCATCGGTGCGACGCCGGGACCCTCCGCGAGGATCTCGACCTTCGGCGGCGGACCGCCCGCGGTCTCCGGGTGATGCAGCAGTTCGCTCATACCAGGAGAGACCGGGCAGTCCGCCGCTTTGTGACAACCGTCAGGAGGTCTGTCCCGCTCCGGCGACGACCTTCGTGGTCACCGAGCTGGTGCCGATCACCTGCCCCTGCTTCAGCCCCCACGCGTCCTTCGCCAGCACCGTGCGCGATCCGAGGTACTCGCCGGTCGAGGGGTTGATGACGATCTGCTCCGTCATCTCGTTCTCGGTCACGCCGAGCGCGGTGCCCGTCCTGCCGTCGATCACGGACGCGGAGTCGGCGATCTCCAGCTTCGGCAGGTAGGTCAGCGCCTTGTACACCGCGGACCGCACCTCGGCGGGGTAGACGCCCGAGTCCAGGCCCTGGCTGACCATCTGGAGGAAGACCGCGCCCTCGTTGCCCGACACCTCGCCGACCAGCTTCTGGTACAGCTCGCGCGGGTTGAGGGGCAGCGTGGCGAGGTACTCGGGCGACGGGTCGCGAAAGTTGGCCTTGATCTTGTCGTGCAGTGCGGGGCCGCCCTCGGAGGCGTACTCGCCCTCGGCCTCGATCGGCGACTGGAAGTCGGTGGGGAGGTCCTCGTCCGACCCGATCAGCCACTGCCGGCCGCCGACGTTGGTGATCTTGTAGAACCACTTGCCCCTGCGGTCGGCGGGGATCCACCTCTGCAGCTTCTGGTCCTGCAGGTACATCCAGTCGTACTGGTAGTCCTTCATCGACCAGCGCGCGTTCTCCAGCACGTACAGGTACTGGCCCGGCTGCAGCTTCGCGTCACCGGTGAGCCCCGCGGCCTTGTTCAGCACGTCGGCCACAGCCACGTTCGGACCTGAGTCGCGAGAGGTCAGCGACGGTACGAGCAGCGCGGCGCCCGCGATCACGACCATCGCGGCGGCCGCGGCCACCAGCGGGATCCGGCGCCGGCGCCGAAGCGGGACGACCTTCCCGGACTCCTCGGCGTCGATCCGCTCCAGCAACGCGGCCCGGCCGCGCGCGAACGCCTCGTCGCTCATCGGGGCGACGTCCGACATCGCCCACTTGACCGTCTCGTCCTCGACCGGACGCGGCTCGTCACGCATCGTCGCCCTCCTGTCCGTTGATCTTCGCCCGCAGCTTCGCCCTCGCCCGGAACAACCGGGTTCGCACGGTCGCCACCGGCGTCTCGGTCACCTCGGCCACCTCCGCCGCGCTCAGATCGGCCCACGCCACCATGAGCAGCACGTCCCGTTCCTCCGGCCGCAGGTCCGCCAGCACTTCGGCGAGGTCGCTCATCAACGACTTCGCGTCCACCACCGAGGCGGCGCGGTCGTCGACGTGGTCCGCCACGGCGCGCCTGCCGTGGTCACGCGCCCACGCCCGCAGGCGACGGCCCTCGGACCGCACGTGCTGGCGCAGCAGGTTCGTGCCGATCCCGAACAGCCACGCCTTCAGGCTCGCTCGGGCCGGGTCGAACGTGTCGCGGCGTTCCCACGCGATGAGGAACGCCTCGGACACCAGGTCGTCCGCGATCGCGGCATCCACCCGCAGCGCCAGGTAGCGGTGCAGGTCACGGGCGTGCCGGTCGTACAGACCGACCCAAGTGTCCCTGTCCAGAGGTCGACTCACCTCCGGGCCTCCAGTTCGCGCCGGCGGCGCTGTCTCGGTGCTCACAGGAACTTATTGGCCGATCGCCCCTCCCGCATTCCCATGAGGACGGTCACACCCGACAGGTGGAAACGCGAAACCGCGCATCGGCCAAGAAGTCGACATGAACGAGACAGTGCTGATCAGACAGTTCGTCGACGACGTCCCGCCGATGTCCCCGGACGCGTTCGAGGCCGGGCGACGGCGAATCCTCGCGCTGGACCAGTGGGCCAAGGCGCGCCGGGACTCTCGCGTGCTGTGGTTCGCCGCCCTGGTGGCGCTGCCGCTCGTGCTGGCCGGAATGGGCGTCTACTACCTCGACCTGCAGGTCTACCGGACGGGTGGGCTCGCCTGGCTGGAAGGGCTCCCGCTCTACGTGGGTTTCCCCGGCAAGCTTGCCGAGTTCAACCTGCCCTTCACCTACCCGCCGATCGCCGCGGTCCTCTTCAGCGTGCTCACGGTTCTGCCGGTGTGGCTGGCGAACACGCTGATGACGATGACCAGCTTCCTGTGCCTGTCGGTGGTCTGCTTCGTGGTGACCAGGCGGCTCACCCAGCGCGCGAATGTCGTGTGGACGGTCAGCGCCGCCGTCCCGGTCGCGGCGCTCGCGCTGGAACCGGTGCACTCGACGTTCGCCTACGGCCAGATCAACCTGCTGCTGATGGCGTTCGTGGTGGTGGACTGCCTGGCCGTCACCGACCGGAGGTGGCGCGGGATGCTCGTCGGCCTTGCCGCCGCGCTCAAGCTGACGCCGTTGATCTTCGTGCTGTACTTCGTGGTGCGCAGGGACTGGCGGGCCGCACTCACCTCGGTCGCGACCTTCGCGGGACTCGCCGGAGCCGGATTCGTGCTGGCGCCGCAGGACTCCGCCGAGTTCTGGTTCCACAACGTCCTCGACGGGAGCCGCGTCGGCGGCATCGCATACATGACGAACCAATCGTTGCGGGGTGTGCTGCACCGCCTCAACCCCGGCCATTCCGCCGAGATGGTGCTGTGGGTGGTGCTGTCGGCGATCGTCGTGCTGCTCGGGGTGGTCGCGGCGCGCCGGACTCGTCACGACGTGGTGGCACTTGTCGCAATCGCGACCGCCGGGCTGCTCGTCTCGCCGATCTCGTGGTCGCACCACTGGGTGTGGTGCGTGCCGGCGTTCCTGGCAGTCGCTTTCCTGCGCCGCAACGGAACCGGGGTGGCGCTCGGGGCCCTGGCAGCGCTAGTTTCTGCGTTCTCCCTTGGCCCGTTCAACTGGCTGCCCAGCACCGGTGACAAGGAGATGCTGTGGACCTGGTGGCAGCACATCTACGGGGACGCCTACACGTGGATCGCGATCGGCGTTCTGGTGACGCTCGCCTGGACACGCGTGCCTGCAGACAGGTGAAATCCCGTAGTCAGCACCTTTGGACTGTATTTTCGTACCCGGCATGCCGCTAGCCTGTACTCCGGTACACAATTAGACGGGGGTTCATGTATGGCGGGGACGCGACGCGTGGCCGAGCCCGCGGCGCCGACTCAGGCTGTCGGGAGGCGCGAACGGCACAAGCGGGCCATGTACGAACGTTTGTACACGGCGTCGATCGAGCTGTTCACAGAACAGGGTTACGAAGAGACCTCGATCGAGGACATCACCGAACGGGCTGATGTCGCGCGAGGCACCTTCTTCAACTACTTCGACAAGAAGGAGGAGGTCATCGCCGCGTGGGGTGCGCGGCGGCGAGACACGCTGAGAGCGGAACTCGGCGCGATCGCGGGTGGGGGCCTGGACACGCTGACGTGCCTGGAGAACTGCATGCGGGCACTCGCGAAGATCAACAAGCTGGAGTGGCGCACCACACAGGTCATGCTCGCGGCCTGGGTGCGGTGCGGCCACCCCATCTTTGAGCAGCCGTACGCGACGACGTTGTTCGCGGAGATCGTCACCGCCGGCAAGCAGGCGGGCGAGGTCGCCGAGCACGTCGACCCGACGCTGGTCGGCAACATCCTGCGGGATGTCTACCTGGGGACGCTTTACCGGTACGTGGGTCGCGGCAAGCAGCCGACGACGCTCGCCAGCGAGCTCGTCACGACCCTCCGCCTGGTGGTCAACGGAATACGGGAGCAGTAGCGCTGCCGGTTCGGCGTCTGCAAGTACTACCAACTCAC
>NZ_JBEXPJ010000045.1:0-58400 GCF_040611995.1 Lentzea sp. NPDC006480 | reverse complement strand
GCGAGTTGACGCCGTCCGCGCCCACCACCAGATCGTAGGAGCCGCGCAGGAGCTCGGCAGCGGGTGCGGGCGTCGAGAAGTGCACCACCACGCCGAGATCGAGGCACCGCTGCTGCAACAGGCCGAGCAGCTCCTTGCGGCTCATCGCGGCGAACCCTTGTCCGCCAACGGTGTGGCTCTCCCCCCGGTAGTGGATGTCGATGTCGGTCCACCGGGCGAACCGGCGCGCCATCGTGTCCGCGAACTCCGGGTCGGCGTTCTCGATGCCGCCGAGCGTCTCGTCGGAGAACACCACGCCGAACCCGAACGTGACGTCCGCGGCGTCGCGTTCCCAGATGGTGATGTCGTGCGCCGGGTCGAGCTGCTTCATCAGGGCGGCGAGGTACAGCCCACCGGGCCCGCCGCCGACGATTGCGATCTTCACGCGGACACCTCGTCCTCGACGATCTTGCGGAGCGCGAACCGCTGCAGCTTGCCGCTCGCGTTGCGCGGCAACGAGGTGCGGAACCGCACGTCGCGCGGGTACTTGTACGGGGCGATCGTCTGCTTCACGTGGTCCTGGATTTCGCGCGCCTTCGCGTCATCCCCGGCGACGCCCTCGCGCAGCACCACGAACGCGCACACGACCGAACCGCGTTCCTCGTCGGGCTTGGCGACGACGGCCGACTCCAGCACGTCCGGGTGGGTGTCGATCGCTTCCTCGACCTCGGGCCCGCCGATGTTGTAGCCGGAGGAGACGATCATGTGGTCGCTGCGGGCGTGGTAGTGGAAGTAGCCGTCCTCGTCGCGGTGGAAGACGTCTCCGGTAACGTTCCAGCCGCTCACCACGTAGTCCTTCTGGCGCGCGTCGTCGAGGTAGCGGCAGCCGACCGGGCCGATCACGCCGAGCCGCCCCGGTTCGCCCGGGCCGAGCTCCTCGCCGTCGACGCCCAGCACGGTGGCGCGGTAACCGGGTACGGGCTTGCCGGTCGAGCCTGGCCGGGTGTCGTCGCCGGCGGCGGAGATGAAGATGTGCAACAACTCCGTGGCTCCGATGCCGTCGATCACCCGCAACCCCAGCCGGTCGCGCAGCCGCTGCCAGGTCTCCCGCGGGATGTGCTCGCCGGCCGACACGGCGGTCCTGAGGCCGCTGAGTTTCCCGTCCAGGCCGTCTCGCAGGATCGCCTTGTACGCCGTGGGTGCTGTTGCGAGCACAGTAACTCCGTGCTGTTCAACGAGATCCGCGACCTGCGCGGGCGTGGCGGCCTCGGTGAGCAGAGCACATGCTCCAGCCCGCAACGGGAAGACCACGAGCATGCCCAGGCCGAACGTGAACGCGAACGGCGCCGTGCACGCCACGAGGTCGTCGGGGTTGAGGCGCAGGACGTGCCGGCCGAAGGTGTTGTCGATGGACAGGATGTCGCGGTGGAAGTGCACGGTGATCTTGGGCGTGCCGGTGCTGCCGGACGTCGGCGCCAGCAGTGCCACGTCGTCGGCTGCGGTGTCCACCGCGGTGAACTCGCCCGGCTTCTGCTGAGCGCTCGCCGCAAGATCGTCGTATGTCACGACCTTCAGCGGCAGGGCTTGAGCGTCCTCGACGAACCTGTTGTCCACCAACGCGATCGATGGCCGGGTCCGCTCCACGATCGGCATGAGCTCACGGGTGCGCAGCGCGGCCATGGTGGTCACCGCGACACCGCCGGCTTTGAGCACGCCGAGCCACGCGGCGACGGTCCACGGGTTGTTGGGCGAGCGCAGCAGAACCCGTTGCCCTGGCACGAGACCGAGGTCGACCAGCACCTGCGCCACCTGGTTGGAACGGGTCCGGAGGTCGCCGTAGGACCAGACCTCGCCGGTCGGAGTGCGCAGCGCGGGACGGTCAGGTCCGAAAGTGGCCGCCGGGACGTCGACCAGCTCGGTGGCGGCGTTGAGGCGGAAGGGGTAGCTCAGCTCGGGCGTCGTGAACTCGATCGTCGGCCACAAGTCCTCGGGCGGAAGGTGGTCACGCGCGAAGGTGTCCGCGTGGGCGGAGGAAACTGGGGGTGACGAAGGATCCGGCATGGTGAGTCCTTCCGGCGGCGGGGTCAAGCGGCGCGGATCATGCCCTCCTGGGCAACGGTGGCGAGGTGCTGGTGACCGCGGGTGAAGAAGCGGCCGGAACCCAGGCCACGTCCCGAATCCGCGGCGACCGCCTCCTGCACGTACAGCAGCCAGTCGTCGACCGGTGCGGCGCGGTGGAACCACATGGAGTGGTCGAGGCTCGCCGTCACCAGTCCGGGCCGCGCCCACGGCAGGTCGAGCACCCGCAGGATCGGCTCGAGGATCGTGTAGTCGCACATGTACGCCAACGCGGCGAGGTCACGCTGAGCATCGGTCAGCCCTTCGACGGGGCGGAGCGGGTCGAAGGGCTTGAGCCACACCGCCTGGTGTGGCACGCGATCGCCCTCGACGTCGAGGTAGACGGGGCCGGGCACGTGCCGCATGTCGAAGCTGCGGCCACCGGACCAGTAGGCCTTCGACTCCTCCGTCATCGTGCCGCCACTGCGTTCGGCGAGGTACTCCGCCGAACTGGGCAGCGCTTCGGGATCAGGCAGGCCGTCCACGAACTCGGCCTGGAAACTCCCGCCCGGCTCGCCAGCGGCGAAGTTCGCCAGGCAGACGTAGAGCGGTTTCCCGTTCTGGTAGCCGCGGACCTGCCGGGTGCTGTAGCCCCGGCCGTCGCGCAGCAACTCCACCTCGTAGCGCACGGCTGCACCGATGTCGGCCGGGCGCAGGAAGTAGCTGTGCATCGAGTGCAGTGTCTTGCCGTCGGTCACCGACCGCATGGCGGCAGCCGCGGCAGCCGCGACGAGGTCTCCCCCGTACGCCTTGGGCCACGGGCAGGGCTGCGTGACCGCCGTGAACGCCAGGTCGAAGTGCTCCGGATCCGCCTTCTCCAGCGTGATCGCGTCCGTGAAGATCCCAGAAGTCATCTCCGGCGTCATCGCGTGAGCCAGTCGCGCAGGTCCTCGTCCGGGACGTCCTGCAGGTTCACCACGATGTTCTCCGGCGTGCGCGTCGTCATCCACGTCAGCGGCTTGTTGCGGTCGAGGTTGCACTCGATGTGCGGCATGAACGGCGGCACGAACACCCAGTCACCCTCCTCCATGTCGACGTAGTCCTCGAACTTCTCGCCGAAGTAGATCCGCGCCCGCCCGGACAGCACGTATCCGCCGGTCTCGGCCTCGCCGTGGTGGTGGGTGACCGAGCGGTAGCCGGGCTCGTTCGTGACCTTGCCGAACCACAGCTTCGTGGCCGGGGTGTGCTGGATGCTCACGCCGGAGACGCGGATCGCGCCGCCGGAGTCGGCGGTGTCCGGGTTCTCCCTGCCGCCGCGCGTCACCACCGGGGCGACCAGGCCGCTGGGCAGCCGGTACATCGAGTTGTCGCCTTCGAGCTGGTACTTGCTCAAGTCGGGCTCCATATCTCGTATTCTTCACGACCGTCAGATAGTGTCAATACTCATGAGCCCTGTCGCAGTGAACCCGGCCGGCCTCCCGGCACCCAGCGGCTACTCCCACGGCACCCTGGTGGGCACCACGCTCCACCTCGGCGGGCAGACCGCGACGGACGCCGAGATGAAGATCGTCCCCGGCGGCATCGTCGAGCAGTTCCGCCAGTCGTTCAGCAATGTGCTGACGACGTTGCGCGAGGCCGGTGGCGTGCCGGAAGACCTGGTCAGCATCACGATCTACCTCACCGACATCCCGGACTACCAGGCGCACGGCCGGGAGATCGGCAAGGTGTGGCGCGAGCTCGCCGGCCCCGTCTACCCGGCGATGGCGGGCATCGGCTGCACCGCGCTGTGGCAGCCCGAGGCCATGATCGAGATCCTCGGCGTCGCCGTGATCCCCGAAGACCGGCTGGTCGCGCCGATTCAGAAGTAGCGTTTTCATGATCAGCGAAATGGGAGCGCAATAGTGAAATTGGCTGCGGTGACCATCAACGGTGTCCGCCAGGCCGGCGTGGTGGACGGTGCGGAGATCGCTCTCCTGGCCACGACGGTCGACGACATCGTCCGGGGTGGCCCGATCGGTGCCCGTGGCGAGGTGCTGCCGTTGGCCGAGGTGCGGCTGGAGTCGCCGGTGCACCGGTTCAACCGCGACATCCTGTGCACCGGCTGGAACTACCTGGACCACTTCCTGGAGTCGGCCGGGAAACGGTCCGGACAAGGTCCCGCCGAGATGCCGGAACGCCCGACCTTCTTCACCAAGGGCCCGGACACGGTGATCGGCCCGTCCGACGACATCGCGTACGACCCGGAGATCTCGCGGAAGTGGGACTACGAGGCGGAGATCGCCATGGTCATCGGACGTGACGGCCGGTCGATCCCCGAGGAGAAGGCGCTGGACCACGTCTTCGGCTTCCTCGTCGCCAACGACGTCTCGCAGCGCGATCTCCAACGCGCGCACGGAGGCCAGTGGCTGAAGGGCAAGAGCCTCGACGCCACCATGCCGCTCGGCCCGTGGATCACCACCCCGGACGAGCTCGATCTCGCGGACCTGCAGGTGCAGTGCGAGGTCAACGGCGTGCTGCTGCAGAACGCGTCCAGCTCGCAGATGGCGTTCTCGTTCGCCCGGATCATCGCGGAACTGAGCCACGGCATGACGTTGCGCGCCGGGGACGTGATCCTCACCGGCACGCCGAGCGGCATCGGCAGCGCCCGTGAGCCGCAGCTCTTCCTGGACGACGGCGACGTGGTGGTGACGCGTGTCAGCGGGCTCGGGGAGCTGCGCAACACTGTCACCCTCACGGATCTGAGCTGAAAGGAGAGGGCGCTGAACGTCGCGCTGACCACCGAACCAGCCGTTGCCGGACGTGATCGTCTCGGTCCGCTGATCGTCACGCTCTTCGGCCTCTACGCGCGTGGCGAGGACAACTGGCTCTCGGTCGCGTCCGTCGTGCAGCTCATGGCGGACCTCGGGGTGGAGGGTCAGGCCGTGCGGTCCTCGATCTCCCGCCTCAAACGCCGTGGCGTCGTGATCAGCGACCGCCGCGAGGGCGCCGCCGGGTACGCGCTCTCCGAGCCGACCCTGGAGATGCTCGCCGAGGGTGACGCGCGGATCTTCGAACGCCGCCGCGCGACCACCGAGGACGGCTGGCTCGTGGTCGTGTTCTCGGTGCCCGAGTCCGAACGCGAGAAGCGCCACGCGTTGCGCACCAGCCTGACCCAGCTCGGCTTCGGCACCACCGCGCCCGGTGTGTGGGTCGCGCCGGGCAACCTCGCCACCGAGACCCGCCGCACCCTGGAACGCCGCGGCCTGGCCGAGTACGTCGACATCTTCAGCGGTCAGCACTTCGCGTTCGGCGACCTGCGCTCGAAGGTCCGGTCGTGGTGGGACCTCGACGAGCTGGCCGACCTGTACGCGGACTTCCTGCGCCGCCACCGCCCGGAGCTCGACATCGGCGTCATCACGCCGAAGCAGGCTTTCGGGCTGTACGTGCCGATGCTGACCCAGTGGCGGCGCCTGCCCTACAGCGATCCGGGGCTGCCCTTGTCGTTGCTGCCTCCGGGGTGGAACGGCGTGACGGCGGAGGCGTTGTTCGAGCAGCTGAACACGACGCTCAGCGCGCCCGCTCGCGAGCACGCGCTGGCCGTGCTGCACCAGAGCTGATCAGAAGCCCGCCACGTGCTTGCACGTGCCATGAACGGCAGCCGCGCAGCCGTGCTTCAGACCTCGATCGACTCGATGGCCGCCTCGGCGAGCGGCGTGGCGGTCTCGACGTAGCGCGTCGCGAGCGTCTGGAACAGCTGCTCCGCCTCGATGGCGGGCCAGTCGCCGGCGAGCAGCTCGGCCGGCAGGTGCGGGTCCTGGCGCACGAGGTCGAGCCAGTCGGCGTGCAGCAGCAACTGGCGGGCCAGGTCGTCGGGCAGTGAGGCGTCCGGGGTGCGCCAGCGGGCCAGGAAGTCCTGGTAGCGCGCGGCGATCGCGGCCGTGTCGAACGCGCGGGTGGCGAGGTCCGCGGCCTCGGTCGGCTTGGCGTGCTGGGCGGTGAAGACCGTGACGTTCTCGGTGAGGCCCAGCTCGGCGACCATCTCGGTGACGTCGCGGGTGCCGGGGGCGATCCACAGGCCGTTCTGGACGGGGCCGAAGCCCGCCCACTGCAGCTGTGAGCGCAGGTCGTGGCGGTCGCCGCGGCGGCCCTCCGGCAGGGAGAAGCCGACCAGGGTCCAGGTGCCGTCCCAGTCGCGGTTGACGGCGCCGCGCTGCCAGATGCGGCGTTCACCGTCCTGGAGAACGTCCTTCGCGCGCGAGGTGAGTCCGAAGTAGACCTTGCGGCCGTTGCGGTGCTTGGTGAGCAGGCCCCGCGATGTCATCCGGGTCAGGGTCGAGCGCACGGCCTCCTCCGAGACGTCCACGCGGCCGAAGACGTCGATCACGCTGCCCGAGTAGACCGCGATGTCGCGGCCCAGCACGTACAGGCCCAGGAAGTTCAGCATCAACGACTGCGGCGTCACGCTGTCCACTCTACATGTTGGGCAACATCTAGACGAGCGTCATGAATATGCCGTACGTTGGATCGGGACCCCAACGGAGAGGACTCGTCGGATGGAGCTGTCGGGAAAGGTCGCGATCGTGACCGGCGCCGGCCGGGGGCTGGGGCGGGCGTACGCGGAAGCCTTGGCGCGCAACGGGGCGCACGTGGTCGTGAACGACGTGGACGAGAGCGCCGAAGCGGTTGCCGCGAGCATCGGCGGCAAGGCGGTGATCGCGCCGGTCGGGTCGACGGAGACGGCGCAACGGCTGGTGAACGCCGCGGTCGAGGAGTTCGGGCGGCTCGACGTGCTGGTCACGAACGCCGGAATTCTGCGCGACCGCGTGCTGTGGAAGATGAGCGACGACGACTTCGACGCCGTGATCAACGTGCATCTGCGCGGCACGTTCACGTGTGCTCGCGCGGCGGCGATCCGCATGCGGGAGCAGGGAGACGGCGGCAGCCTGGTGCTGATCTCGTCGCCGGCCGGGCAGCGCGGCAACTTCGGGCAGACCAACTACGCCGCCGCCAAGGCCGGGATCGCCGCGATGGCCCGGACGTGGGCGCTGGAGCTCCAGCGGTCGGGCATCGCCGTCAACGCGGTCGTGCCGGTCGCCGCGACCGAGATGACCAGGACGATCCCGGCGTTCGCGCCGTTGATCGAGGAGTCGGAACGGACCGGAACGCCGCTGCCCGCGTGGGTGCGCCGGGACGAGGGCCTCGGCACGGTCTCCGACGTCGCGGAGCTGATCGTCTACCTCGCCTCGGACGCGGCGAAAGGCGTTACCGGACAGGCGATCGGCATCGGCGGCGACCGGCTCGCGCTGTGGTCGCACCCGGCCGAGAAGCAGGTGCTGTTCGCGGACGGGGGCTGGACAGCCGCCGACATCGCCGAGCAGTGGAGCTTCGAGCCCGAGACGTACGGCATTCCGGTTCCGGTGGCGCCATGAACATCGACGACCTGATCGCCATCGACGTGCACACGCACGCGGAGATCTCCCGCGACGGCCACAGTTCGCTCAGCCCGGCGTTGATCGAGGCGTCGGCCAAGTACTTCAAGGCCGCACATCGGCAGCCGACGATCGAGGAGACCGCTCAGATCTACCGCGAGCGGAACATGGCCGCGGTGATCTTCACCGTCGACGCGGAGCACGCCACCGGCCACCCGCGCATCTCGAACGAGGAGATCGCCGCATCCTGCGCCGAACACGCCGACGTGCTGATCCCGTTCGCGAGCGTCGACCCGTGGAAGGGCCGCACGGCGGTCAAAGAGGTGCGCAGACTGGTCGAGGAACACGGCGTGCGCGGGTTCAAGTTCCACCCCAGCCTGCAGGACTTCTCGCCGGACGACCGGATGGCCTACCCGCTGTACGAGGCGATCGAGGAGCTCGGCGTGCCCGCGCTGTTCCACAGTGGACAGACCGGGATCGGCGCCGGTGTGCCCGGAGGCGGTGGCATCAGGCTCAAGCACTCCAACCCGATGCTCGTCGACGACGTGGCCGTCGACTTCCCGCACCTCAAGATCGTGCTCGCGCATCCGTCCTTCCCTTGGCAGGACGAGGCTCTCGCGGTCGCCACGCACAAACCGTTCGTCTACATCGACCTGTCCGGCTGGTCGCCGAAGTACTTCCCGCCGCAGCTCGTGCGGTACGCGAACACCCTGCTGCAGGACAAGGTCCTGTTCGGCTCGGACCACCCGGTGATCACGCCGGACCGCTGGCTCGCGGACTTCGCCAAGCTCGACATCTCCGACGACGTCCGCCCGAAGATCCTCAAGCACAACGCCGCCCGCCTGCTCGGCCTCGTCAAGGAGGACGCATGACCACCGCCGTCAACGGACTCGAAGAGCTCAAAGCGCTGGCCGGACAGGACCTCGGCCACACCGACTGGCTGCAGATCGACCAGGGCCGCGTCGACACGTTCGCCGACGCCACCGACGACCACCAGTGGATCCACACCGACCCCGAACGCGCCGCCGCCGGACCGTTCGGCACGACCATCGCCCACGGCTACCTGACGCTCGCGCTGCTCATCCCGTTGATGAGCGAACTGCTGGACGTGTCGGGCGTGCGCATGAGCATCAACTACGGCCTGGAAAAGGTCCGCTTCCCGGCCCCTGTCCCGGTCGGCGCCAAGATCCGCCTCAAGGGTCAGGTCGCGTCGGCCGACGACGTCGCGGGCAACGGAGTGCAGATCACCGTCGACTTCACCGTTGAGATCGAAGGTTCCGAGAAGCCCGCGTGCGTCGCACGCGCGGTCTACCGCCACTATGCGTGAGGTGCAGTCATGGCGACAACAACGCAGTTACGCCGTGCCGTCGCGTCCAGCTTCCTCGGCAGCGTGATCGAGTACTACGACTTCCTGCTCTACGCCACGGCGTCCGCGGTCGTGTTCAACAAGGTCTTCTTCTCCTCGCTCGACCCGCTGGTGGGCACGATCGCGAGCTTCGGCACGTTCGCGACCGGTTACCTCGCCCGGCCGCTCGGCGGTGTCCTCTTCGGACACTACGGCGATCTGCTGGGACGCAAGAAGATGCTCGTGCTCACCATGAGCCTGATGGGTGTGGCGAGCTTCCTGATCGGGCTCCTGCCGACCTACGGCCAGGTCGGCTGGCTCGCCCCGGCCGGGCTCGTCCTGCTGCGCGTCGTCCAGGGCATCTCGGTCGGCGGCGAGTGGGGCGGCGCGGTGCTGATGTCCGCCGAGCACGCCAGCTCGCGACGCGGGCTGTGGGCGAGCTTCACCAACGCGGGCGCGCCGTGCGGCATGGTGCTGTCGACCGCCGCCCTCACCGGAACGGCGGCTTTCGTGGGTGAGAAAGCTTTCCTCGACTGGGGCTGGCGAGTTCCGTTCCTGCTCAGCCTGGTGCTGCTCGGGATCGGCCTGTTCGTGCGGATGAAGGTACAAGAAACGCCTGTGTTCCAGGCAGAGCGGAAGCGCACGTCGACACCGCTCGTGGACGTCCTGCGCAACCACCCGCGCACGCTGCTGCTCAGCATCGGCGTCGGGCTCTCGGCGTTCGTCGCCCAGTCCACGCTGACGACGTTCGTGCTCGCGTACGGCGTCCAGGCGGGCAACAGCAGGCAGTCGATCCTCAACGCGCTGACGCTCTCGTCCGCGCTCGCGGTGATCGGCATCATCGGCTGGTCGGCGGCGTCCGACCGGTTCGGCCGCAGGCCCGTCGTGCTCGCCGGCGCCGTGCTCATGGCGGCGTTCGGGTTCGCGCTGTTCCCGTTGGTGGACAACGGGTTCGTGGTCATCGCACTGATCCTGGGTCAGGCCGTGATCCACCCGATGATGTACGGGCCGCTCGCCGCGCTCTACAGCGAGCTGTTCAGCACCGGCAGCCGCTACACCGGCGCCTCGCTCGGCTACCAGCTCGCGGGACTCGGCGCGGGCCTCGCCCCGCTGCTCTTCGCCCAGGTGCAGAGCGCGGCCGGGACCGGAGCGATCCCGGTCATCCTCGCGGCCTTCTGCGTGCTCACGGTCGTCTGCACGGTCGCACTCAGCGAGACCAGCCACACCAGCCTGACAGGAGACGGGAATGCGGAACGCGGGACTGGGCAGCTGGCCACACCGCCGCGCGCGCATGGCGCCGAAGCGTGAGGCGTTCACGTACAACGGAATTTCCACGACGTACGGAGAACTCTTCGCCCGCACCACGAAACTGGCGCACCAGCTGCGGGAACTCGGTGTGCGCCAAGGTGATCGCGTCGCGTACCTCGGCCAGAACCACCCGTCGTTCGCCGAGACCATGTTCGCCACCCACCAGCTCGGCGCGATCTTCGTCCCGCTGAACTTCCGCCTCTCCCCCGCCGAGATCACCTACCAGCTGGCCGACAGCGGCGCGCGCGTGCTGATCCACGCGCCGTCGCACCACGCGTCGCACGCACGTGCCATCTCGCTCGACGACTACGAGGAATGGCTCTCCGCGGGCTCGGACGAGGTGCTCGACGTCCCGGTCGCCATCGACGAGCCCGCCCTGATCCTCTACACCTCGGGCACCACCGGCAGGCCCAAGGGCGCCGTGCTCACCCACGCCAACCTGCTGTGGAACACGTTCAACCTGATGATCGGCATCGACGTCGCCACCGACGACGTCGCGCTGGTCGCCGCCCCGCTCTTCCACGTCGCCGCGCTCACCCAGACCCTGCTGCCCACGTTCATCAAGGGCGGGCACAGCGTGATCGTCCCGCGCTGGAACGTCGACGAGTGCCTCGACGTGGTCCAGGGCTACGGCGTGACCTGGATGTTCGGGGTGGCCACGATGTACGCCGACCTCGCCGCGTCACCTCGTTGGGCGGCATCCGACCTGTCGTCGTTGCGGGTGCTGGTGTGCGGAGGAGCGTCGGTACCGGACGCGGTGATCCACGCCTACCAGGAACGGGACCTGGTGTTCTGCCAGGGATACGGCCTCACCGAGACCGCGCCCGGCGCCACGTTCCTGGAGGCGGCGGACACCGTGCGCAAGGCGGGTTCGGCCGGTCCGCCGGTGTTCTTCGGCGACCTGCGGCTGGCGGACACCGGCGAGATCGAGGTGCAGGGCCCCAACGTCACCCCCGGCTACTGGAACGACCCGGTCGCCACCGCGGCCGCGTTCACCGAGGACGGCTGGTTCCGCACCGGCGACATCGGGCGGCTCGACGACGGCCACCTCCACGTCGTCGACCGGCTCAAGGACATGTTCATCTCCGGCGGCGAGAACGTGTACCCGGCCGAGGTCGAGAACGCGCTCTCCGACCACCCGGACGTCGCCGAGGCGGCCGTCGTCGGTGTGCCCGACGCACGGTGGGGCGAGGTCGGGCGGGCGTTCATCCGGCCACGAGATGGCGCTGTGGTGGACGCTTCGGCGTTGCGGGAGTTCCTGCTGCCGCGCCTGGCGAAGTACAAGATCCCCGTGCACGTCGAGGTGGTGGACGAGCTGCCGCGCACGGGGTCCGGGAAGGTCCTCAAGCCCGCGCTCCGCCGGTTGCCCCTGGGCCGGTCACCCCTTTAGCCGGTGGGCACCGGCGGCCAGCACGCGGCGGACCTCGGCCGCCGTCTGCTCCGCGTCCAGGCCGCCGGTGTCGACCGCATGACCTTCGAACTCCCCGAGCTGGGCGAACGCGCCGTGCAGGCCGGTGATCGCGTCCACGTTCTTCAGCTCGTCGCCCACACGTTCCCGGGCGCGCGACAACGTGACGTCGAGGTTCGGCCTGAGCACCACATAGGACACCGTCAGCTCACCCACGAGCGCGCGGAACGGCGGCAGGAACCACGGGCCGATGATGCCGTCCACCACCACGTCGTAACCGCCGCGCGCGAAAGTGCGAACAGTGGAGACGATCGCGTCGATGACGACCTCGTTCTGCCGTTGGGCCTCGGGCAGGAACGGCAGCACGAACCCGGTGCTGATGGAGCGGTAGAACTGGTCGGTCGTGAGGTTGACGGTCGGAACGTCGGCACCGGTGGCGAGCAACGCGGCCACCGTCGTCTTCCCCGCCGCGGGCGGGCCGGTCAGGATGATCACTTCACCGTTCACGCCGGCGGACGCTAGTCGCGGAATTTCCGGAGAAACAGTCTTTATCTTTCCGGCAGCGTCAGCCGCTGCAGGTGCGGCGCAACAACCGGTGGATGCGGCGGACCGAGGCCAGCCGGTCGTCGAGGTTGATCGCGAGCGCGCGCACCACCGGGTCGTCCGGGCCGCGCCGGCCGCGGATCTCGGCGATCCGCTCCTGCACAGTGATCGGGTGGCCGTCGGGGCTGGTCGTCATGTCGGCGTACCAGAGGGCGTCGCGGAGCCGGCCGCGTTCGTCGTCGAACGAGGCCAGGTCGCCGGCCAGACCGGTCAGCGCGGCCACGGCGGACGCACCGGAGTGGTGCGCCACCAGCCCGCAGATGCGGTCGGACATGCCGGCCCGCTGCAGGAACCGGGCGCCGTCGAGCGAGTGCAGGCCGGTGTCGACCAGCAACGAGGCGTACCCGATGTCGTGCACCCAGGCCGCCGCGACCAGCACGTCCCGTTGTTCGACGGGCAACACGCGCGCCACCTGTCCGGCGCGGCGGGCGACGCCTGCGGTGTGGGCCCAGCGGCGGGGCAGCTCTGCCGAGAGCAGGCGGCGTGCGGTGTTCCGGGCCCAGTCGGAGAGCCATGTTCCGGACATCTCCGGCACATCGGACGTGTAGCGCAGCGCCTCGGCCCGCACCGCGCGTTCCACCAGCAGCGGCACGAAGTCCTGCACCGGAGCGGCGGAGAAGCGGGAACGGGCGTGTTCGATCCATTCACGCACCAGGCTCGGCGGCACCCCGTCGTGTTCCCGCACGAGCCGGGCGGCGAGCCGCCTGACCCGCGGGTCTGCCGTTCGCGGCACCGCGACCGGCGTGGTCGTCAGCACGTCGTCCACCTTCCGCCTCGTCCCACGCCACGGTAGCCCGCGGCAGGTGCCGGGGCGAAGAGTCCATCGTCGGGTCGGTGGTGATCTTCAGCGCGGTGCCGCTCCGTCGGCCAGGGTGACGTCGGTCAGCGGCGAACTGGTGCAGGTCAGGATCCGGCCTTCGGCTCGCTGCCGCGGTGTCAGGCAGTTCGGCTCCTGCTGGGAGACCTTTCCCGCGCGGAGCTTCATCACGCACTCGCCGCAGCTGCCCACCGTGCAGGAGTAGGGCAGCGGCAGACCGGCCGCGAGCCCGGCGTCGAGCAGTGTCTGGCCGGCCTCCACCACCGCGCTGCCGACGCCGTCGATCACCATCCGCTGCGGCGACGTGGAGGCGGCCACCGCGGCCGGCCCGCTGGTGTACCGCTCGACGTGCACGCGGTCTTCCGGAACGTCCAGTGCCTCCCGCACGGCGGCCATGAGAGGTTCCGGGCCGCAGAGGTAGAAGTGCGCCCCGGCGGACGGTGCGAGCGCCGTGACCCACCGCCGGACGCGCGGGACGTCGAGCCGGCCGTCGCGGGAGGTCACCACGTGCGTGACGGAGAACCGGCCGGGGTGCAGGTCCGCGAGCCTCGCCAGCTCGTCCGCGAAGATCGTCTCCTCTTCGGTCCGGTTGCTGTAGAGCAGGGCGATCCGGCTTCCGGACGGTTCGGCGAGCAGGGTGCGGATGATGCTCATCATCGGCGTCACGCCGCTACCTGCCGCGACCAGCACCACGTCGTGATCCGCGGTGAGGTGGAAGGAACCGGACGGGCCGCGCACGAGCAACCGGTCCCCCACCGCCAGGTTCTGCCGGACGTGGTCGGAGAACAAGCCTCCTTCGACGTGTTTGACCGTGACTTCCAGGCGCGGCGAGCCGGGCGCCGACGACGCCGAGTAGGGCCTGCGCACCTGACCGGCGACCAGCGTGAAGAACTGGCCCGGCCGGAAGTCGAAGGGCCGGCCGTCCTCCAGCACGAGCGTGACGGCGCTCGGTGTCTCCCTGCGCATCTCGACGACCTGCACTTCCCGCAACGGGTCGGCGGGCGCCATTGCGCCCGTCGAGGTCAGCGCGGCGACCTCGTACCCCTCGCCCCGCAGCTCGGAGCGGTAGACCAGGTTGATCAACGCCCGCAGCGCCCTGACCGGCACCAGCCTCGCGAGCCGCAGCAGGAAGCCGGATCCCGCCGTGTTCGCGGCGAGGTGCCGGCTGCCCAGGGCCATGAGGTCGGGCACCTCGGCGCGGTTCACGTGCGCGGCCGGCGTCCACAACCGGGCCCGTGCCACCGCGTCGCTCGCGGTGAGCTCCGCGGCCTCGACGTGGGCGAGCAACGCGGCGTGCGGCGGGGTCCCGCGCAACGCCAGCGGTTCCAGCACGGCGGGGTCCACGGTGATCG
Source organism: Lentzea sp. NPDC006480 (assembly GCF_040611995.1). Lineage (NCBI taxonomy): Bacteria > Bacillati > Actinomycetota > Actinomycetes > Pseudonocardiales > Pseudonocardiaceae > Lentzea > Lentzea sp. NPDC006480. The sequence continues at coordinate 44,122 of NZ_JBEXPJ010000045.1, read as the reverse complement.
CAGCTCTGCCGCGGACGTGCAGCACGCCGGTGCGTCCCGGCACGAGCGCGGCGAACGAGAACCGGTCGTCCTGCAGCAGGTTGTGGAGCGTGTCGGCGCGTTTGTTGCCCTTGCGGTCCGCGATCACGACGGTGCGGCCGTCGAGGATTCGCGCGACCGCACCTCCCTCCCCACGCGGGCTGGTGTCGCTGCCGCCCTGTGAGTCCCAGGTGGACAGGACGAGGAACGGCGCGGCCGCCAGGAAGTCCGCCACACCGGGCTGGGCGAGCGGGCCGTCGCCGACCTCCGCGCCGCTCTCCGTGCCGACCTCAGCCGGCACAGGCGGTTGCCACAACCCGGAACGCAGAACAGCCTGGGCGCAGTGCACGTACACCTGCTCGACGTCGAGGACCACCTCGCCGTTGCGCCGCGTCGAGGCGGAACCGTTGACCCGCAACGTCTCCCCGACTCCCGGCAGGAGGAAGACCAGCGAGGCCGGTCCTTCGGCGGACTCGCCCAGCTCGAACGAGATCCGGGACGGCGAGTGCACCCGCGCGAAACCCGGCCTGCCACCGACGAACGTCGTCCGGCTCGTCCCGTCCGCGTCCCGGTGGCCGAAGCCCGCGACGGGGCTGCCCGCGAGCACGGCCACGCAGCCGTCGTCGAGCGCGCCGACCTGCTTCTTCACGATCAGCGCCGCCGGCCGCCCGACGACAGCCTCGACCTCCTCTGCCGTGACGAGTTGATGGGTCGCATTTACGCTGGTCATAGCACTATTATGAGCTTTTGCTCACTTCCCGGGTACTCGCTTTTGGAAGGACCTCCATGCCGTCGGCCCACCGTCATCTCGACCCACGTCGCAAGCCCCGGCAGATCCGCGCGGAGCTCACCCGCGACCGCATCCTGACCGCGGCTGCTCACGTTTTCGCCGAGCACGGGTACGCGGCGGGCACCACCAACCGCATCGCCGAACAGGCTCGCGTCTCGATCGGCTCGCTGTACCAGTACTTCCCGAACAAGGACGCGATCCTCGCCGAGCTGCTGGTGCGCCACATCGACCGCGGTGCGTGGACTCAGGCAGGCCAGGTCGACCTCTCGCCGGGAACGCTCGAGGCGGCGGTGCGCACCCTGGTCCGCGACGCGATCGACAACCACCGCGACGACCCGCAGCTCCTCCGGATCATGATCGAGGAGGGGCAGTTCTCGCAGGAGGTGCGCGACACCCTCGCCCGGCATGGCGAGCACCGCGTCGCCGAGGTCCGCGCCGTGTTCGCCCGTCACCCCGACGTGCACGTGCGCGATCTCGACACCGCGGCCGAGCTCGTCGTGTTCACGGTGGAGCTGAACACCCACCGGTTGCTGGCCTTCCCGCGCGACATCTCGGTGGAGACGTTCGAGAACGAGCTCGTGGACATGGTCACCCGCTACCTGCGCGGCTGAGGTTCCACGCCGTGCAGCCTCAGGTGGGCGAGCAACGGCTGCGAGTGGCTGTGCAGGTTGGCGACGGGATACGCCTGCATCGCCACCCCGGAGTCCGGCAGCGCCCAGGTCTCGCCCGGCCGGTCGCTCTCCGGTCCGAGGTAGCAGTCGGGTCCGGACAGCGTGCCCATCCACGTGCCGGGGTAAGCGGTGGTGTGTGCGTGCAGGGTCATGCGCCTGAACTCATCCCACGCCAGGTCCGGGTCGTACTTCGCGGCGGCCCAGATCAGGGTCGCGTTCACGGAGAACCAGATTTGGCTGGGCGTGCTGAACGGCCAGCGGTGCCGCGCGCCGAGCGGTGAACCCGTCCGGCACTTCTCGTCGATCGTCTTGAGCAACGCGCGTGCCTGGTCCGGTGTGGCCGCGCCGCAGAGGATCGCCCACGGCTGCACCTCCAGCCACAGGTCGTGCTCACCGATCGGGCCTTTCCCAGGTGCGTGAGCTCTTCTGAACCAACGGCCGTTCCACTCACTCGCGACTCTCTCGCGGAGATCATCGGCACGGTGCCGTGCCTCGGCCGCAGTGGCGTGATCACCGAGCCGTTCCGCGAGGCGCGCGTAGACCGGGAGCACCCAGGCGGCCATCGCCGAGTTCAGCACGGACTCGCCGCGTTCGATCATCAGCTCGCGGTCCACGCCGGACTCGGTGATGGCGAGGTCGTTCCAGTCGGCGTTGAGGATCCGGACGTGCCCGTGCTCTCCCACGCCCACCTCGTCGACGAAGAACCGGAACTGGCGCCTGAGGTTCTCGGCGAGCGTCACCGGCTCGGCGTGGTGGCTCGGGTGGTACGGCACCGGTTCGCGGAACGCGGCCAGGTCGTCGGTGACGTGGGCGTACTCGGCGGCCAGCCACAGCGCCCAGAGGTTCTGGTCGGACGGGCGGAACAGCTGGGTCCACGGTTGCTTGCGGCCGTCGAGCGCGTACGGGAGGTCGCCGTCCGGGCTGCCCCAGGCGCAGGTGTTGCGCAGGACCGACAGGGCGAGGTCCGGTTCGAGGTGCACGAGCGGGAGAGCGTGCTGCAGCGGATCCCTTGCGGCGCCGTTGAAACCGTGCCGGAACGCATAGGCCGAGCCCTGGTTCAGGGTGTGTCCGCCGAGCACGCCGTCGACGCACGCGCCGCCGGTGAGCAGGGCCGCGTGCCAGCGGATCTCGTCCGAGCCTTCGGGGAGCCGCTTCCGCAGTCCGGCAAGGCTTTCGGCGTACACCGCCTCGGGATCCACCGGTCCGTCGAGGAGGCCGAACCGGAACCACACGGTTGTTCGCGCGCCCGGTGACAGCTCGATCGGGACCGTGATCGTCAACAGCCCGGTCGTGGTCTCGGCGCGTTCGCCACCGCACTCCTCCAGGGCGATGACCGATACGTCCGCCGGAGTTTCGTTGCGCGAAGGGCCGAACTCCAGGTCGACGAGACGCGGCCGCACCGCCCATTCCTCGGTCAGGACCTGCCGCAGCACCTCCGGGCCCCGGTTCACCACCTCGATCCTGATCAGCAGCCACGGCGCCTCCCCTTCCGGGCACAGGACCGTGCGCTCGACGTTCCCGGCCGGCTGACGGAAGAACGTCGGACCGAACACCGTCGTCGTCGCCGCGCTGAACCCGCCGGTCCGTTCGGCGAGCCAGCGGCAGTCGACGTGCTCGTCCCACACGCCGACCAGGCCGTCGCTGCCCGCCGCCAGGGTGATCCGGCGATTGCCGACGTGCACCACGTGCCGGGTCGACGGCGGGTCGATGATCGGATCCCACGGCTGAGGGCCTGCCCGGTACTCGAACGCGGGCAGGCCCTCGGCTGTCGTCCACTCCCCGAACACGCTCACGTCCACGAGCGTGTCGCCGGGATCCTGATCGGGCTAGGCCCGTTCAGCGCCAGAACTTCCGGCGACGCTGTTTCTGCCCGCCCGCGAACTCCTGCAGCACCTCGCGAGCGCGAGCCCACAACTTGTCGACGTCGCCGCCCGCCTTCAGCTCGGCGACCAGCTGCCGCAGCGGTTCGTAGGCCGATCCCTGCTTGCCGGCGAGGAGGGTGCCCAGCCTGCTGGCGAGGTCGGCGAGCAGATCCCGGCGTTCCCAGGCGGGCAGCGCGGCGTCGTTCTCCAGGCGCTGCACCTCGGTCGCGACGATCTCCCGCAGTTCCGCCGGGTTGTCGGGTGCGGGCGCGCCTCCACCACCACCGGACGCCATCATCTTCGGCGCCGCGGGACGGCTGCGGCCACGGCTCAGTGGTACGCCTGCCTGCGGTGGCGCCGGCGACGGGAACGCCGCCGGTGCCGCGGCGAACGTGGGCAGCGGCGGCCCGCCGTAACCCCCTGACTGCAGGGAGAACTGCTGGGGCTGCCAGCCAGAGGGCAGCTCGACCGGCTGCACGACCCGGTGCACGGTGCCGTCGGAGACGACCTTCTCGTCCACCGCGACGAACGCCGTGAAGCGGCACAACACCCCGTACCGCAACGAGGTCTGCACGATCTGGTCCTCGACGGCCCGGTCACCCGTCGCGTACCGGTCCTCGAGATCACGCAGTGCGGCCCTGGCCCACTGCGCCCGGATCGCGGGCTCGGACTGCTCCAGCACCGCGACCGTCTGGTGCCACTCCGCGCCGTCACGAGTCCGGCCGCGCACGGTGAAGGCCTCGGGCAGTCCGGTGTAGCGGCCGAACACGACCAGCGGCACACCGGGATAGATCGCCGTGGGCGGCTTGGGCAACGACGACTCCGGCTCCACCACCACGTCGGTGATGACCGGTGCGCCGATCCGGCGCTGGATGTGCGTCATCGCCTCGTCCAGCCGGTCCTCGCTCTCGACCAGCTCGCACCGGCCCGCGCCCGCCGCGGCGAGCCTGCCGAGGAAGCCGGCGTTGACGGCCGTGTCGATGCCGACGGCGTGAATGCGCGTCCGGTTGATCACCGGGGCGATGTCGCGCAGCAGCTGGTCCTCGTTGCCGACCTGGCCGTCCGTCACGAGCACCAGCACGGGATCGCGTTCCGAGCTCGCCTTTGCCAGCAGGGTCAAGCCTTCGATGAGCGGCTGGAACATCTCGGTCCCGCCACGCGCCTGAACCGTCGCAAGGTGTTCCACGGCCCGGAAACGATGGCGGTCAGTGGCGGTGACGAGCCCCTTTCCGAGATCCGGGCGTTCCAGCCGGTCGTCGAACGTGATCACGGAGAACGTGTCGTCGGCGGTGAGCGTGTCGACGATCCGGGCCGCCGCGCGCCTGGCCGCGACCATCTTCCAGCCGGACATGCTCCCGGACCGGTCGAGCAGCAGCACGACGTCCCGGGGCCGGACCGGCACCTCGAGGTCCGGCGGCAGCACCGTGACCTGGTAAGTGCCCTCGCCGGAGTCGGCGTCCGGCACGCACACCGCCGCGGAACTGTTTCCCGCGTAGGCCAGGCGCAGCACGAAGTCGCGGTCGACCCGCTCTCCCGGCGCCACCGTGACGGTGTTTCCCTCCTGCGCCACGGTGTGCAGGCTCGACCGCACCTCGCCGAGCTCCAGCCCGGCCGGATCGATCTCCACGCCGATCGACAACCGCACGGGGTTCGGGAAACCCGGCAGCAGCACCGGCGGCGTGATCCGCGAGGCATCCGGCACGACATCCGTGTCGTCCGCGTAGCCGTCACCCACCGACGGACCGTCCAACGGCGTGCCCGGCACGTACCGGGGCGCCACCACGAGCGGGAACCGGAACGTGGCCGCGCCGTCCTCGAACACCAGCGGCCCGACCAGCGTCAGCTCGACGGTGACCCGTTCGCCCGCCGGAATGTTGCCGACCCGCATGGTGAAGACGTCAGGCCGTTCCTCCTCGACGATCGACGCCTGTTTCCCCGCCGCGATCGCGTCGTCGTAGGCCTGGCGCGCCTGAGCCCGTTCCTGCAGCTCGGCTTCGACCGTGCGCTCGCCGGCGGTCATCTTCATCCCGGTCACGGCGGCGCGATCGGGCAACGGAAAGACGCAGGTGGCTTCCAGCGCGGTGTCGAAGGTGTTCACGAAGCCGGTCGTCAGCACGACGCGGCCGATCAGACCGGTGATCGTCGCCCGCACGTCGAGGCGCTCCAGCGGCAGGTTGCCGCGTTCGGTGCGCAGCGCGCCGATCCCCGCGTCCTCGCTGACCAGGCCGATCCGGTCCAGCTCCGCGGACCTCATCGGGGCGACGGAGAAGGTCATGACTGTTCCCTTTCGTTGAGCAGACCACGGGCGGCGAGCAGGTCGAGCAAGGGCTGGGCGACGGCGGCGATGTCCGCGAGGTCGGCCGCCGCCGGTGTACCCGGAACGAGGATCACGGCACCTCCGCCGAGCGCTACGCCGTTCAGCGCAGCGGCCTGCGGCGAGCGCGTTTTCGCCGGTGCGGCAACGGGTTCGGCCCAGAACCGCGGCCGGACGGCTTCCGGTGGTTTCTCGCCGGACTCCAGCAGCCGGCCGGGCACCTTGGCGATGGCGGCGAGCGTCGCGTCGGTCGCGCCCGCCAGTTCGGACTGGATCTCGGCAAGCGCTCTCCCCTCCGACTGCAGTCTCTTCACGGCCACGAGCTGGAGCAGGTGCCGTCGTTCGTAGAGCGCTGTGCGGCCGCGCATCGCGGACGGCCGGTCGACCAGCCCCGTCGTCGCGTACCAGCGGACGGCCCGCCGGTCGGGCACATCCCGCACCCGGCCGTTGGGCGCGCCCGAGTACTCCGCCGTCAGCGCGGCGGAGACACGTTCCAGCAACTCGTCGAGCGTCCACACCCCTCGATAGTGACACTGCAACCATGACAGTGTCAACGTTGCAGTTGCGAGTAGCGTGCTAGTTGCTGAGCGTGACCAAACCTGCACTGAGGGGGCATGGAATGAGAGGCTTGGCAATACTGGCAACGCTTTTACTCGTCATCACGCCGTCCGCCATCGCGTCGGGAACGACCGTCGACTCCAACCGCCCGGTCTTCTGGAAGGGCGAAGTCCGCAAGTCCGATCCACGGCTGCGGGACGTGCCCGAGTGCCGGACCAGCGGTTGCGACCGCGCGTTCGTGGGCGTCCGGCTGCCCGCGGGCCTGCGCGCGAAACCCGGCGGCGTCGAGCTGGCGATCCGCGCGGTCGGCGCGACACCCGACGACAGCCTGGGGTTCGCGGTGTACCAGGGCTCGAAACGCGTGGCACTGGTCGACGCGCAGATCGGCCCGGCCCGGTCGGTCTGGCTGCCGAAGACCACCGCGCATTACACCGTCTACGTCTTCTACAACCCGTTCGTCCCGGAGCTGGGATCCACAGTCGTCCGCTACGAAGGTCTGCTGGAGAACGAGAACTCGCCACGGCCGTCGTCGCGCGAGCTGCTGCCGGACCTGGAGGCACTCCCCCAGCGGTACGCGACGTTCGAGACGCCGCCGCCGTTCTTCGGCGACGCCGCCGCGCCGGGCTCGTCGTGCTTCCGCAGCGAGGTCGAGGAGCAGCACGCCCGCACCTGCCTGCGGTTCGGGCAGGCGATGGCGAACGTCGGCGAGGGGCCGGTCGACGTCCGCTACCAGACCCCGGCCGGCCGGCGCCCGCCGGAAGTGCCCGGCTCGCAACGCATCTACCGCGCCGACGGGACGTTCCGCGACGTGCCGTCCGTCGGCACGATGCATTACCACCCGATCCACAGCCACTACCACTTCGAGGACTTCTCGGTCTCGACGCTGGAGAACTCCTCCGGCACGGTCGTCGCCACCGGCAAGAAGAACGGCTTCTGCATGGCCGACACCGAGATGCCCTGGTGGGCGCGCAAGGGCAACGCGCCGCAGAGCTACCCGGCGCCGCGCTGCCTCGACCGCGACCCGAACTCGCCGCCAGGAGTCGACGCGTTCAAGAACGGGATCTCGCGCGGCTGGGCCGACGAGTACTGGTGGGCGCTGCCGGACCAGATGATCGAGGTCAGCTCGTTGCAGGACGGCACTTACACGTTGGTCACGCGCGTCGACCCGGCCGACAAGATCCGTGAGGTCGCCGACGGCAACAACTGCGTGCGGGTCCCGATCACGCTGTCCGGACTCGCCACCGCGACGCCTCGCGCGACCCTCGGCAGCACCCCCGCGCCCTGTTAGCGGATCACGGCGTGGTTGTCACGTCACGAGCTGAACATTGTTGGGACACAGGGAAATCTCGAAGCGGGGCCGGTGATCTGGGTCACTGGCCCCGTGCCTATTCTGGCGCCGTCACCTCGCTTCTCCTCCCCTGCACCCTTCGCGCGCGAGACGGGAAAACACCCATGACCGAGATCATCAGCAACCTCTTCGGCCGCCCCAAGCAGGACGTCGTCCGGCAGGACGTCAACGCCCGCGACGACATCACGGGCCCGATCTCCCTCGACACCCGCACGTTCCCGGTCGACGAGGTCACCACCGACGAAACCGTTGCGCCCGAAGCGATCGACGACGAGACCGCCGAGCCCGCCGAGTCTGTCGAGGACGCCGCCGACGAGGCCTCCGACGCCGAGGCCGACACGAAGGAGCAGGTCGAGGGCGAGTCCGAGGAGACCGACGAGATCTCCGACGAGACCGCCGACGCGGACGACGAGACCGAGGACGAGGTCGTCGCCGAGGACGGCACCGACGAGGCCGAGGACGGCGGCGAGGCGGCCGAACCCGCTGCGCTGGAAGAAGAACTGGAAGACGAGGTCGAGGACGCCGACGCGTCGGACGAGGCCGTCGCGACCGAAGAGGCCGACGACGACGAAGAATCCGACGAGCCGACCGCAGCCGAAGCGAGCGAGGAGGCCGAGGACGCCGACGTCTCGGACGAGGCCGTCACGACCGAAGGGTCCGACGACGACGAAGAATCCGACGAGCCCGTCGCGGTCGAAGACGCCGAAGAGACCGACGAGCCCGTCGCCGCCGAAGACACCGAAGAGACCGACGAGCCCGTCGCCGCCGAAGACACCGAAGAGACCGGCGAAGAGGACGAGTCCGAGCCGGTTGCCGAGGTCGAGGCCGTCCCGGTCGTCGTCGAGGAGCCCACCGCCGAGGAAACCGCTGCCCCGGCCCGCGCCGCCGCCGGCACCCGCGGCACCCTCTCCGTCGACCACAGCGTCATCGCGAAGGTCGTCACGCTCGTCGCCGCCAAGATCGAAGGCGTGCACAGCCTCGACGCGGACGGCATCTCCGTCGAGGTCGACGGCGACGTCGCCACGATCAAGGTCTCGCTGGTGATCGAGTTCGGCCACGCGATCAAGGCGCTCGCCGAGCAGGTCCGCGTCGACGTGATCGAGGCCGTCGAGAACTTCCTGAACTTCGACGTCGACGGCGTCGACGTGCACGTCACCGACATCCACCTGCCGATCGCCTGACAAGCACCCAGATCTTCCGTTCGCCAAGAGGTCTCCGCGAAACCCGGTGCCCTGCCGGTTCCAGCAGCCGGTAGGGTGCCGCGCGTCCCGAATTACACCGTGGAGATTCGCGTCCGCGTGGCCAACGCGGAGGACGGAGAGGACGAGTGCGCACGGACGAGGCCGGTCACAAACCTGAGCTGGACCGGCTGAAAACCTTGAAAGAGCAGATCCTGTACGCGCTGGAGCACATGCCGCGCGGCAGCTCGGTGGAGGACGTCCGCCGCTGGCTGAGCAAGCAGGGTCAGCAGAGGGTGCCCAGCAGGCAGTACGCCGCGCCGATCGTGAACGAGTGGCGTGCCCGCAACGGCGTCGCGGACACGAGTGGACTCGTACCGCTGACGCCGGAGCTGATCGCGCAGCTCGACGGCACCGAGACCGTCGAGCCCGTTGAGCCTGTTGTGCCGGTGAAACCCGCTGGTGCCAAGGGGTTTTACCTGGTCGCGCTGATGAGCATCGGGGTCAGCGTGGACACGTCGTGGCGGTTCTTCGAGCAACGCCTGGGAATCACCGACGTCACCGAGCGGATCGTGCTGTTCTCCGTGATGGAGGCCGCGCTGATCGCGTGTGGCTGGGCCATGCGCGGCGGAGTTCGTCGTGACGGCCGTCCCGGTCCCGCGCGCCTGGTGGCGTGGGGGCTGACCGCGTTCGCCGCGTTCGCCGCCTTCAGCCTGTCCGGGCCGGTCGCTGGTACCGCTCGTGTGCTGCTCGGACCGGTGCTGGGCCTGGTGATGCTGCACCTCGCGCTCGGCATCGAGATCCGCGCGTCCCGTCAGCGCACGACCACCTGGGCTCGCGTGGGCCGGGAGCTGCGGGAACGCTTCCTCTCCCTGCTGGGCTTGGGCGACGACGGCCGGGACGCCCTGGCGCGCACTCGCGACCGGGCGGCGTTGCGAGCGGCGAAGCTGGCGCTGGCCGGCCGGTGGACACCTTTCCGCACGTCCCGGCTGCGCAAGGCACTGCACGCGTCGCACGTCGCGCACGACCCGGCGCAGAAGGATCGGATGTTGAAGGAACTGGGTGTGCTGCAGCACGCGCAGAAGCTCGCGGAGACCGCCCAGCCGTCGCCGTGGTGACCTTCACGTCCGACACCGGGCTGGCGGCCGAGATCGCCGGCCTGGTCAACCGCGTCTACGCCGAGGCCGAGAAGGGGATCTGGGCGAACGATGCCGCCCGGACCTCGGCGGACGAGATCGCCGAGCTCATTCGCGCCGGCGAGATCGCCGTGCTGCGATCCGGTGAGCGGGTGGTCGGCTCCATCCGGGTGCAGCGGCTGGACGACGGCCTGGGCGAGTTCGGGATGCTCGTCGCGGCACCGGAGGAACGCGGCACCGGCGTCGGCAGGGACCTCGTGTCCTTCGCCGAGAGCTGGGCGCGGGAGAGCGGTCTCCGCCAGATGCAGCTGGAGCTGCTGGTGCCGCGGGAGTGGGCGCATCCGGTCAAGGAGTTCCTGCGGGCCTGGTACACGCGGCTCGGCTACCAGGTCGTCCGCGTCGGCGACTTCACCGAGGACTACCCGGCGCTGGTGCCGCACCTCGCCTGCCCGTGCGACTTCCTGATCTTCCGCAAGGATCTTTCCCAGTAGTTGAAAGCGCATCCACATTGGACGTCGCGCGAGGTACCGTCCGGCGCAAGCCCAACCGGATGGAGATCTATCGTGCGCCGTCGTACGCGTGGCACAGCTGTGGCCGCGATCGCGCTGACATTGCTGGCAAGTGCCTGCGCCAAGGATTCTGGGAACGGGACCGGTTCGACCAACGCCGCCGGTGCCGGGTGCGAGTTCTCGACGCCGCCCACCGCCCCCGCCGCCACCAGCACCACCGCAACGGACAGCCAGAAGATCGACGGCAGCGCGTTGAAGATCGGCCTGGCCTACGACATCGGCGGCCGCGGTGACGCGTCGTTCAACGACCTCGCCGCCGCCGGGTTCGACCAGGCGATCAAGGACCTGGGCGTGAAGAAGGAGAACACCCGCGAGCTCTCCGCCGCGCCGAACGAGGACGAGGCGGCCAAGCAGACCCGGCTGCGCCAGCTCGCGTCCGAGGGCTTCAACCCGATCGTCGGCGTCGGGTTCGCCTACACCGAGTCGCTGAAGGTCGTCGCGCCGGAGTTCCCCAACGTCAAGTTCGGCCTGGTCGACTCCGCCGTGGACGGTGCCACCAACGTCACGCCGCTGGTCTTCGCCGAGCAGGAGGGCTCGTTCCTCGCGGGCGTCGTCGCCGCGTACCAGAGCAAGAAGTGCCACATCGGCTTCATCGGTGGTGTCGACATCCCGCTGATCCAGAAGTTCGAGGCCGGCTACACCCAGGGCGCCAAAGCCGCCGCGCCGAAGATCCAGGTCGACAAGAAGTACATCACCCCGGCCGGCGACTTCACCGGCTTCCAGGACCCGCCGAAGGGCCAGGAAGCGACGAAGGGCCTGATCGACAAGGGCGCGGACGTCGTCTACCACGCCGCGGGTGCGTCCGGCATCGGCATGTTCGCGGCGGCCAAGCAGGCCGGTGTGCTGGCGATCGGCTGCGACGCCGATCAGTACAACCAGCCGTCGCTCGCGGCCAACAAGGACATCATCGCGGCGTCGAGCCTCAAGCGCGTCGACGTCGCCGTGTACGACTTCTACCGCGCCGCCGCGAAGAACGACCTCGCGTCGCTGCCGAAGGTGTTCGACCTCAAGGTGAACGGCGTCGGGTACGCCGCGCCGGGTGGCAAGGTCGACGCCAAGCTGCAGGGGATTCTCGAGGGCTACAAGCAGCAGATCATCGACGGCAAGATCAAGGTTTCGGACAAGCCCTAGCTTCGAACCGCCGCACGATCTCCTGGGCGCAGTCGGCGGCGGTTCGGTGGGTCGTGTCCACCTCGATGTCGTGGTACCCGTGGGCGAAGACGCTGGTCTGCGACACGGCCAGGCCCGGTGGGCGGTCGCCGCGCGCCTGTTCGCGCCGGACCAGTTCCTCGTCGGAGCACCGGACGTCGACGAGCGTGAGGTCGTAGCCGTCGAGCAGGTCCGCGAGGCGCCACGGCTCGCTCAGCGGATAGTCCATGATCACGTCGTTCCCCGTGGAGACGAGGGCCGCGACCACCCGGTGATAGCCGAGCCGGGTGCGTCGCAGCATCTCCCGGACCTCTGCCTCGTTCAGCTCGCGAGTGTGCTCGGTCGACCGCATCCCGCTGATGCCGTCGACCGGCACCAGGAACCACGGATCCGGCAGCAGCCGCAGCATCTCCTTGCCGATGCTCGACTTCCCCGAGCTCGACGGGCCGTTGAGCAGGATCACCCTGCCCGGCCTAGAGGAAGACACGGGCGACACCGAGCCACGTGTCCGCGTCTTCACCGACCGCCGTCAGCCTGGTCTCCGCCCGACGCCGCCGGCGGGTCACCAGCAGGCAGAAGTCCTCGGCACTGCCCTGGATCCGTTGATCCGTCTCGTACGGATCCGGTCCCCACGACCAGAGCTCGCCCTCCGGACCTGTCAGCTCCACGCTGATCTGCTCCTCCGGGAACGGCAGCCCGGCCGCGTGGAACGACAGTCCCAGGCCCGCCACGCCGAGGTATGCCACGAGCTGCAGCCGCGCGGTCGGAGGGTGCTTCGTGCCCAGCGCGTCGTAGATGTCCTGGCCGTGCGCCCACGTCTCCATCAGCCGCAGCGGTGCCATCAGCTGGGCCGTCACCTCCGCGCCGATCCACGGGAAAGCGCGATCCGGCTCGATGTCGTACAGCGCGGACGCCACCTCGGCCCGGCCCGCGCGCCACTCCTCCAGCAGCGCGGCCCGGGGTTTCGCCGCGCCTGCCGCGGCAACGACATCGGAGTCCGTCGGCACCGGGTCGAACGCATCCGGCGTCCGGATGGCCGTGACCACGTCCGCATCCGCCGCGGCGAGATGCGCGATCTGGTGGGCGATCGTCCAACCCGTGGCCGGCGTCGCCCTGGTCCAGTCGTCGCGTGCCGACACCAGCGCGTCGAGCTCCTCACCTTCGGCGACCAGGGCGTCGACGATGAACCAGCTGTCCAGCTCGGACATGTCCAGCCCGTAGTTCAGCATGATCCACCACTACCACAGAGGGCAGCGGCTCTGCACAGCTCGACGGGATCACGAACGCCGTCCAGCGACGCCGCCCGAGCCGCGGCGGCCGCGAACCCGGGATCGCCCAGCACCTGCGCCACCGCAGCTCGCAGGGAGTCCACAGTGGACGGCCGGACGATCAGGCCACTCCCCTGCCGGGCGACCCGGTTCGCCATCTCCCACTGGTCGCCGCCGCCCGGCACGACCACGACGGGAACGCCCGCCCGCAGCGCCTTGACCAGCATGCCGTGCCCGCCGCCGCAGACCAGCACGGACGACTCGCGCAGCAGCTCGTCCTGCCTGCCCGGCCCCGACCGCGCCCACAGCGGCAGCTCGTCCGGTGGCGGTGCGAACGTCGACACCACGGCCCGCACACCCAGGTCCCGCAACGCTTCGAGCGTCTGCGAGGCCATGCCGGTGGCGCCGGTCCACGCGGTCGACGGCGCGATCATGACCAGGGGCGCGTCTCCCGGCGGCGGGATCATCAGCTCCTCGCTCGCCTCCCACAGCAACGGCCCGACCACGTGAGCGTTGGCAGGCCAGTCCGGGCGTGGCACCTCCAACGCGGGCAGCGTCGCGATCAGCCGCACCGCCGGACCCTCGCCACGTGGGCTCAGGCCGATCTGCTGCCGTACCAGTGCACGTTGCCGGTCACCCTGACGGATCGATCTTGCCGTCATCGCCCGTAGCAGGGAGTCGCGCAGCTTGCCGCGCACGCCGGTTCCTGGAGCCAGCCCGCTGCCCATCGGCGGCAACCACCGCGACGGCTCGTACAGCGGGTGCGGTGACAGCTGCGCCCACGGGACGCCGAGCAGTTCGGCGGCCATGCTCGCACCCAACGCCAGCACATCGCACACCACCAGATCCGGCGACAAAGCAGCCAGCTGCGGCACCAACGCCGAGGCGAGCACGGCAGCCTGCGAGTGCAGTGCGGAACCGAGATCCGCACAGCCGCGCAGATCAGCCAGCGTCAGGCCGTTCACCCGCGATGCCGTGATCCCCTCGCGGGCAGCCGCCGAGATCCACCTGTCGCCCGTCAACAGGACCGGCGTGTCGCCGGCCTCCAGAAACCGCAGGCACAGCGCGATCGCAGGCACCACGTGGCCCGGATCGCCCCCGGAGACCACGGCCACGCGCACGCCGGTCAGTCAACCACCTTGCTGAAGTGGAACGCGGGAATGACGTAGCCGGAACCGAGGTAGAGCCGGTGCGCGTCGTGCCGGTGCGTACCCGAGTCGAGGTGCACGCCGACGCAGCCGAGCCGACGCGCCTCCTCGTCGACCCACCGCAGCAACGCACCGGCGTGGCCCTGCTTGCGCGCGGTCGAGAGCGTGGTCAGGTCGTCGATGTAGAGGTGCGATCCGGCGTAGAGGTTCGTGAGGGGCCGGAAGCCCGCCACCGCGGCGACCTGGCCGTCCGCGTCCAGCGAGGCCACCAGCCGGTAGCCCTCCTTGCGCTGGGTCCGCACGGCCGCCACGAACTCGTCCGCCGAGGTGAGGTGCGGCCTGAGCTCGCGGATCGTGTCGAACGCCAATGCGGTGTTCTCGTCGTCGAGTTCGATGATGTTCACGCCGATGATCGTGCGGGACAGAAGTGGCCTCTCTGAAGGCCCATTTCACCAGCGTCTCAAAAGGCCACTTGCTGGAGTGGACCGAGATCGGCGGCAAACGGGTGCGCGCCAACCCGGTGACGCTCACCGTCACGCGGTAGCGGCCCATTGACGCTCCCCGGGACTCATTCATACATTCGAGCGCACTTTGTATGAATGAGCCCGGGGAGTTGGTCCGCATGCGGCTCGGCAGGACCGCGGTCGTTCTTGGTGGCAGTGCGGCAGGTTTGTGCGCGGCGGGAGCGTTGGCCGCGCACTTCGACGAAGTGATCGTGCTGGAACGCGACGAGCTGCCGGTCGAGGCCGAGCACCGGCGTGGTGTCCCGCAGAGCAAGCACCCGCACTTCCTGCTCAACTCCGGACGCCGGGCGATCGAGGCACTGTTCCCGGGCTTCGAGGAAGCGCTGATCAACGCGGGCGGGCTGCACCTGATGCCGTCGATGGACGCCGCCTACCTCGACGGGCAGGGCTGGTCGGCGCGCAAGAAGGCGTCGATGACGATGATCTACAGCTCGCGCGTGCTGATCGAACGAGTGCTGCGCGACCAGGTGCACAAGCTCGGCAACGTCGTGGTGCGCGAAGGGATTTCGGTCGGCGGCCTGAGCTTCCGCGACGGTGAGGTGGCCGGCGTCGACGACCTCGAAGCCGACTTCGTGGTGGACGCGATGGGCCGCGGCTCACCGGTCAGCAACTGGCTGACCGCGGCGGGCTGGCCGGAGCCCGAAGTGCGGACGCTCGACGCCAAGGTCACCTACACCTCGCGCTGGTACGAGCTTCCCGCCTCGCCACCCGAGTCGTGGTGGTGGCGGCACCTCGTGATCATGCCGACGCCCGACAAGGGCTCGCACCCGCCGGAGCACGAGTTCCTGGTCAACTTCTTCCCGATCGAGGGCAACCGGGCGATCGCGTGCATGGGCTCGTGGGGCCTGGAGATGCCACGCACGACCGAGGCGTTCATCGGATCGGCTCGGCAGGTGCGAACGCCGTTGTTCGCCGAGGCCATGGACAAGTGCACGCCCACTTCCGAAGTGCATCTGACCCGGTCCACTGGCAACAAGTGGCGGCGCTACGACCTGTTGAAAACGCCGGCGCGACGACTGGCGTTCGTCGGTGACTCGATCTGCGCGTTCAACCCGTTCTACGGTCAGGGCATCAGCGCGGCGGCGAGGTCCGCTTTGTTGCTGCGTGGGCATCTTCAGGCGGCTTCGTCCGTCGACCGCGACTTCTCCGCGCGGTTCCTGGCCGCGCAACGCAAGTCGCTGAACGTGCCGTGGAGCCTCGCGATGGCGCGCGACCAGGGCTACGAATGCGCGGAAGGCACGGAGGAACTGCCCGAGTGGCGGCGAAAGCTCATCGCGGCGGTGTCCGGACCGGCGTTCAGCTTCATCGTCGGTGCCGCGCGTGAGTACTCGGTGGTCGACGAGCACTTCGCGAAGGTGTTCAACCTGGACGAGTCACTGCGCGACTTCATGACCAACCCTCGCGTGATCGCGGGACTTCTGCGCTACCGGGTCCGCACCGCGTTGGGACGTCAACGAGTTCCGTTCAACTTCGATCCCCTGGCCGAACCGCCGGCCAGGGACTACTCGACGGCGGCGGCGCGATGACCGAGTGCGGGCCCGAGGCGGAAGCGGTCACGCGCGGTCTCGGGTTCGACTGCCACGACGTCTCCCCCGTCGTGTCGGTGCGGCCTCCGTGGGACCTCGCGAACTGGACGTTGCCGCTCCTCGAAGTGCTCGTGATCGCGGGCGCGGTGTTCGCTCTCGTGCACGCGATCCGGCGGCGGCGCGCGGGCGATCCGCTCAACCTCGCGCTGTGGTGGTCTTCGCTCATCTACCTGTTCGTCATCGAGCCGCCGCTGTACTTCCCGGAGTGGTTCGGGCTCGACGACATCTACGGCTTCATCTTCGCGCACAACCAGTTCACCGTGCAGTTCATGTGGGACCGGCTGCCGCTGTACATCGTCGCGTTCTACCCCATGATCAGCCAGCTCGCCTACGAGGTCGTGCGCTCGCTCGGGATCTTCGCGCACCGCGGCGCGCTCGCCGGATCGGTGGCGGTCGCGTTCGTGTGCCAGGTGTTCTACGAGGTGTTCGACCACATCGGACCGCAGCTGAGGTGGTGGTCGTGGAACCCGGCCAACGCCGTGGTGAACCAACCCGTGATCGGGTTGGTGCCGATGAAGAGCGCCCTGCTCTTCGCGTCGGTCTCGCTGGGTGCCATGACGTACCTGGTCGTCCGGTTTCCTGGACGATGGCGCCTCGCGGCCGGACTGCTGGCTCCGCTCTCGATGGTGATCGCGGGCTTTCCCGCGAGCCTGTTCGGCACCAACGTCACCGGCCAGGCCTGGGTGCTCGGTGCTGAGCTCGCCCTGATCTGGGTCGCGGGCGGATGGCTGGTCGTCACCGCGCAAGGACTTCCGGACGTGTCGACGTTCGCGCGGATCTATCCGGCGTGCTACCTGGTCGTCATGGCGGTGTTCTGGGTGACCGCTTCCGGCGTTCCGATCGCGAGCTCCGGGTACGCGCTGGCATGCTTCGCCGGCGCTGGGCTGGTGCTGGCGCGGCTCTACCGGGCGCGCGTCCTGGTGTAGGGAAAGATGGTGCGCATGGGGCACCACGGATGGCAGGGCAACCCGCCCGGCACGGAACAGGAGGCACGCCGCCGGATCGTGGAGGCGGCGACGGCGTGCCTGGACCGCGCGGGGCTCGCCAAGACCAGCCTCTCCGACATCGCGGCCGAGGCCGGAGTCACTCGGCAGACCGTGTACCGCTACTTCCCCAAACTGGCCGACATCCTGGGCGCCGTGGCGATCGCCGGCGTCGAGGAGTTCGCTGTCCGAATGGAACAGCACCTCGCGACGTTCGGCAGCCCCGCCGAGGTCGCCGTGGAATCCGTGGTGTTCGGCGTGCGGGCCGTCCCTCTCGAACCCCGGCTGAGTCTGCTGCTGCAAGCCGGTGAAGGCGACTTCTTCACCGGCGCGGTCACGTCCCGCGAGTGGCTCGGTCTGGGCGCGCGGATTCTCCGGAACGTACCGGTGGACTGGACGTCTTGCGGTGTGGTGGCCGATGAGGACTTCGCCGGGCTGGCCGAAGTCCTCATGCGGCTCTTCCTGTCATTCCTGCGCAATCCCTCGTCGCCTCCGCTGTCCGACGACGAGCTGCGGCGTTTGGTGGGCCGCTGGATCGGCCCTTCGCTAGCTTCCTAGCTGCGGCGGTGTTTCGGTCGCGCCCCACGTCCTGTTCGGCGTCGGGCCGACGACGTAAGTCAGTTTTCCGCCGTCCCGCACCAGCTCCGCCGGTGCCCAAGCGCGGTTCGACGCTGTTCCGTTGACCGTCAGCGACTGGATGTACTTGTTCTGCGCGGACGCCTGCGGTGCCTCGATGACGATCGTCTTCCCGTTGCCGCGCCTGATCTCCACCTTGGTGAAGATCGGCGTGGACAGCACGAGCTCCGCACGGCTCGGGATCTGCGGGTAGATGCCCATCGCGGCGAACAGGTACCACGACGACATGGTGCCGAGGTCGTCGTTGCCGGGAATACCACCGGTTCCGGTGGTCCACAGCGTGTCCAGGATCTGCCGCACGGTCTCCTGCGTCTGGTACGGCCGGCCGAGGTAGATGTACTGCCACGGCGTCTGGATGCTGGGTTCGTTGCCCGCGTTGTACCGCGTGCTGTTCGTACCGCTGAGGTCCCAGTTCCCGTTCTGGTCGTGGAAGAACCCGTCGAGTCGTGCTGCTGCCACCGCCTTGCCGCCCATCGCCGCCGCCAGGCCGGTGACGTCGTGGTAGACCATCCACGTGTACTGGGCGCTGGTGCCCTCGACGAACCCGGTACCCGTGCCCGGCGTGAAGTTCGGCGCCCACGTGCCGTTCGACGCGCGGTTGCGCATGTACTTGACGCCCGGGTCGAACACGTTGCGCCAGTACGCGGCCCGCTGGTCGAACAGCTGCTTGCGTTGGGTATCACCGAGTTTGCCCGCGAGCTGGGCCAGCGCGTAGTCGGCGGTGACGTCCTCCAGCGTTTCCGCTGCCGCACCCCAGCAGTGGCAGTTGTTCGACGGCACGTAATGCAGGCTCATGTACCTGTCGAGCGACGGCCGCTGCCCAGGACACTGGATCGGGCACCCGTTGTCCGACAGGTCGTTCGCCGTCGGCACCGTGCCCGCCTTGACCAGCGACTCGTACGCCTTCCGCACGTTGAAGTTCTCGGCCCCGAACGCGTACATGCCCGCGATCGCCGGCGCGGACGGGTCACCGGACATCACCGCGGTCTTGCCGTTGTTGTGCAGCCAGCGATCCCACTCGCCGTTCCGCTGGTCGGCGTAGTTGAGCAGCGATTGCGCGTAGTCGCCCGCTCGTTGTGGTTCCAGCAGCGCCAGCATCTGCACCTGCGACCGGTAGACGTCCCAGCCGGAGAACGTGCTGTACTGCGCCACTTGTCCGGGACTGAGCCGATACGCGCGCAGGTCCGAGCCGAGGTACTCGCCGTTGACATCGTTGGCCAGGCTCGGCTGCAGCAACGCGTGGTACAGCGCGGTGTAGAAAACGGTGCGCTGCGCGGCCGTCCCGCCGGTGGTCTGGATGCGGCTCAGCGCTTGTTCCCACTGCTGGCGTGCCGCCGCTTTGATGCCGTCGAACGCTGCCGTGTTCTCCGCCGCGAGGTTCGCCTGCGCGTTCGCCAGGCTGACGTACGAGATGCCGACCCGTGCGGTGACGATGCCGGGATCGAAGCCCACGTAGCCGCCCGATCCCTTGCCCGCGCGGTTCGTGAACCCCTCGCCGCCCTGACCACTCGTGCTGCCAGGGCTGAGGGTTCCGTCGCGCCACGTGCCGAAGCTCGTGATCGGCTGGTCGAACTCGGCGGTGAAGAACAGCCGGTAGTACACGCGCTGGTTCGCCGCGCCACCGGACGTCCGCCCGCAGAACCCGCCGCTGTCAACCGATCCGGTCACCCGGCGGTTGGCCGCGTCGATCCTGACCGACGCGTCTCCGCTGCCGTTCAACGAGTTCGAGGTGCGGAACAGCAGGTTCGCCTTGCCGCCGGCCGGGAACGTGAAGCGACCGGTGCCGGTGCGCTCGGTGGCCGTGAGCTCGACGTTCACCCCGTCGTCCAGCCCGGCCCGGTAGTAGCCCGGTGCGGCACTTTCGTTGGCGTGCTTGAAGTTGCGCGCGTAGATCTGATCCGTGCTGTCCGCGCTCGGCGACGACGTCACGTCCCCGGAGAACGGCATGATCGGGATGTCACCGGAGGCACCCGGCGTGCAGCCCGTCCCGTTGAGGTGCGTCAACCCGAACCCGCGAATCCGGGTGACGTCGTACTGGTAACCGCCCGCCGCCCCGGCACTGGTCTGGTCACCTCGGGTGGTGGTCGGACTCCAGGAGAGCATGCCGAACGGCCGCACCGCGCCGGGATACACGTTTCCCGCGTTGGTGGTGCCGATGAACGGGTTGACCAGACCGGCCAGATCCTGTTGCGCCGCGGCCGGTGACACTGCCGTCACCGTCGCCGCGACCGTCACACACAGCACGAACAGCGTCCTGAAACGCATGGTTCCCGCTCCTCACCGCGGCGGCGGTCCGTGACAACGTTGTCAACACCTGAGTCTCACACGTCCTCAGCTTGGCAGTCCGCGTACTTGTCGCCCACCGCCGAAAGCAGGCCGCTGAGGCGACTGATTTCGGTCAACACTGAAGCTATAGATAGCACGGACGAGCGCTGGCTTTGCTCCCACGGAGCCAGGGCGTAACCTGACTATGCCTGACACTAGTCAGATAGCTGAAGGGACCTGCCGTGAGCTCCTCCGCCGTCATCGTCGACGCCGTCCGCACACCGCTCGCCAAGGGCAAGCCCGGCGGCGCCTACTCCGAGATCCACCCCGTCGACCTGCACAGCACGGTCCTGAAGGCGCTCGTCGACCGCACCGGCATCGACCCGGCCGCGGTGGACGACGTGATCAGCGGCGCGGTCGGCCAGGTCGGCGAGCAGTCCGGGAACACCGCGCGCTGGGCCCTGCTCGCGGCCGGGTTCCCCGAGTCGGTGCCCGGCGTGACCGTCGACCGGCAGTGCGGGTCGAGCCAGCAGGCGTTGCACTTCGCCTCCCAGGGCGTGATCGCGGGTGCGTACGACGTGGCGATCGCGTCCGGCGTCGAGTCGATGAGCCGGATTCCGATCGGGTCGCAGACGCTCGGCAAGGACTTCGCCGGGCCGAAGGTGCACGCGCGGTACAGCGAAGGCCTGGTACCGCAAGGGATCAGCGCGGAACTCATCGCGCACAAGTGGAACCTGAGCCGTGCCCAGCTCGACGAGTTCTCCGCCGAGTCGCATCAGAAGGCGGCTGCGGCGTGGAAGAACGGTCTCTTCGACGAGCAGATCATCAAGGTCAACGACCTGAGCGTCGACGAGACGATCCGGCCGAGCACCACCGCCGAGGTGCTGTCCGCGCTCAAGCCCGCGTTCCGCGGCGAGCACTGGGAAACGCGGTTTCCCGAACTGGACTGGCGCATCACGGCCGGAAACAGCTCTCCCGTCAACGACGGCGCCGCTGCACTGCTGGTGACGAGCGAGGAGGCAGCCGGCAGGCTCGGCCTCACCGCGAGGGCCCGCGTGCACTCGTTCGCGGTGGCGGGAGACGACCCGATCTTCATGCTCACGGGCATCATCCCCGCGACCCAGAAGGTGCTCGCGAAGGCCGGCCTGACGATCCACGACATCGACGTCTTCGAGGTCAACGAGGCGTTCGCACCCGTCGTGCTCGCGTGGCAGGCCGAGACCGGGGCGGATCTCGCGAAGGTCAACGTCAACGGCGGCGCCATCGCGATCGGCCACCCGCTCGGCGGCTCCGGCGCGCGGCTCATGACCACGCTGCTCAACAACCTCGAGCAGACCGGTGGCCGCTACGGGCTTCAGGTCATGTGCGAAGCGGGCGGCCTCGCCAACGCCACGATCATCGAGCGGATCTGACCTCGACGGCCAGGCTCTCCGGAGCGACCGGCTCCACCACCGGTCCGATCTGGACGGTCACCGGCTCGCCGGAAGAGGCCGACACCACCTGCAGCGGACCACCGTCGGGCTGCAGGTAGGTGTCGCCCCACTGCATCAGCGCGACGATCACCGGCAGCAACGCGCTGCCGGCCTCGGTCAGCACGTACTCGTAGCGGGTCCGCGCGCCGGGTTCCCGGTACGGCTGCTTGTCGAACAGGCCGGCGTCCACGAGTTCCTTGAGGCGCTTGGCGGCGACGGCCTCGGTGATGCCCACGCGCCGCACGAAACCGTCGAACCGCGTGGTGCCGTAGAAGGCCTCGCGCAGCAACAGCAACGCCGACCTGGTGCCGATGACGTCCAGCGCCAGCGCGATCGAGCACCGCTCCGGCTGCCACTTGTCCAGCGCGGCCAGCGGCCCGCTCATCTGCATGGGCATACACCTGACTTTAGCAAACCATACCCAGACTCACTTGACCGTCTTCATCGGGAACTGGGAGTTCGTCCGCGCCACGCCGGGCAGCCGCGTCAACGCGGACATGTAGAACTGTTCGTAGGCGGCGATGTCCGCGACAGCGACCCACAGGTGGTAGTCCGGCTGCCCGAACATCCGCGAGCACGACTCGACCGCGTCCATCCCGGCGATCTGCTCCTCGAACGCCTCGATCGTCGCGGTGTCCTGCGCGGCGAGGTCGATGTGCACGAGCACGCGGAAACCACGGCCGAGCGCGACCGGGTTCACGGCGGCGTGGTAGCCGGTGATCACCCCGGCCTCCTCCAGCGCCCGGACCCGCCGCAGGCACGGCGACGGCGTCAGCCCCACCTTGTCGGCCAGCTCGGTGTTGGTGAGACGGCCGTCCTCCTGCAGGTGGCGAATGATTGCGCGATCGACGCGGTCCATTGGCAGATCATGCCACGAACCACTCCCTGATCAGCACAAGTAGCAATCGCGTGCTCGAACAAGTTCCCTAATCTGCTTGCCGTGAACGAACTCCTGCTGACCGACGAGGAACGCGACCGGGCCGGCACCCGGCTCCTCGCCGTGCTGGACGGCTACGAGCGCGGCCTGCGCAAGACCGAGATCCTGCCGGAACCGGATCGCGCCGAGCTGGCCGAACTGCTCACCACCCCGATGCCGGAACAGGGCCGAGGCGTGGACGCGGTGTTCGACAGCTGGGAGGACACGATCCTGCCCAACTCGACGACCATCGCCCACCCGCGGTTCCTCGCCTACGTCCTCGGGCCGCCCCACGGGATCGCCCCGTACGCCGAGGCCGTGGCCGCCGCGCTCAACCAGAACTGCAACTTCTGGCAGCTCTCCCCCGCGGCCAGCGTGGTCGAACGGTCGGTGCTCGAATGGCTCGCCCAGGTTGTCGGCTATCCCCGCACCAGCAAGGGAATCCTCACCGGCGGCGGCTCCCTCGCCACCCTCCAGGCCCTCGTCACCGCGTTGAACGACCGCGTACCCGGATTCCGGGAGAGCGGTCTCCAGCGCGATGCGGCCCCGCTCATCCTCTACACCTCCGTCGAGGCGCACCGCAGCGTCGACAAGGCGGCCGCGATCCTCGGCATCGGACTCGACAACGTCCGCCACATCAGCACCGACGACCAGCACCGCATGGACGTCCACGCACTCCAGGAAGCCATCAGCGACGACCGCAAGGCCGGCCTGCAGCCGTGGTGCGTCGTCGCGACGTGCGGCACCGTGTCGACCGGCTCGGTGGATCCGCTCGACGCCATCGCCGACCTGTGCGAAACCGAGAACCTGTGGCTGCACGTCGACGGTGCCTACGGCGCGCTTTTCCTGCTCTCCGAACGCATGCGGGACCTGATGGGCGGCTGCGCCCGAGCCGACTCGATCACCCTCGACCCGCACAAGCTGCTGTTCGCCTCGCTGGAAGCCGGCTGCCTGCTCGTCCGCGACGGCGCGAAACTCCGGGACGCCTACGCGTTCAACTCCTCGTACCTGACGGTCGAAGACGACCCGCTGATGACCGACTACATGGACTACGGCCCGCAGCTTTCCCGCAACTTCAAGGCCTTCCAGGTGTGGAGCGCTCTCCAGGCGTTCGGCGTCGAGGCTTTCCGCACGGCCAACGAACGCACTCTCGACCTCGCCCAGCAGCTCGCCAGAGGCATCGAAGCCACCCCAGGACTCACCCTGCTCGCCCCCGTCACGCTGACGGCGGTGTGCTTCGAGGTGGAGGACACCGACCACACCGAACTGCTGAGGACCCTGGCGGCCGAGAACGTCGCCCTGCTCGGACCCGTCGTGGTGGCGGGGAAACGGGGCATCCGCGCGTGCATCACGAACCACCGCACCACCGCCGCCGACATCGATCTCGTCCTCGGCCGCCTCGCCCAGCTCAGCCGATGAACCGTCCAACCGCGACGAACGCCGCGAGCAGCAGCAGAACCACGTTGACGGGCAACGACTTCGTCTCCCCGAGCTTCAGGTGGACCCGCGCCGCCAGGATCTGCACGATCACCAGCCCGGCGGCGGCGATCGGCGTCAGGATCGGGGCGATTCCGGTCAGCCACGGCAGGACCACGCCGAGCGCGCCCGCCACCTCGACCGCACCGACCGCTTTGAAGGCCCCGTCGCTGATGTCCTTCGCCCACATCTGACCGGACGCCACCATCTGCTCACGCGGTCGCACGAGCTTCATCAGCCCGGCCGCCAGATAGGCCACCGCCAGCAGACCCTGCACCACCCACAGCGCGATGTTCACCGCATACTCCAATGCTTACGACTTGTGCGTAACCTGATGCTCTGTGAGTTTTGGAGACCTGCAAAAGGCACATCGATGTATGTGTCCAGGAAAGCGGGGTGGCGTGTGACCGGCATCACCCACACGCGGACCTGCCCGCCGCCGATGAACGACGGCGGCGCGGTCCGCGAGGTGTTCGACCGCATCAGCGACAAGTGGAGCCTGCTGGTCGTCGGCGCGCTGCGGGAAGGCCCGCTGCGCTTCGGCGAGCTGGAGAAGGTGATCACCGGCATCTCCCAGCGCATGCTGACCCTGACGCTGAAGCACCTGGTCCAGGACGGCCTGGTCAGCCGCACCGCGTACGCCGAGGTGCCGCCGCGGGTCGAGTACGAGGTCACGCCGCTGGGCAAGACGTTGGTGCCGCTGGTGATCGCGCTCGCCGAGTGGGCGATCGAGCACCGTGACGAGATCAACGCCAGTCGCGGTGGCGCGCTGGCACCCGCCGGCTCCTGAACTACGGCATGATCGGCGCGTGGATCGTCGCAGGTTTCTGAAAGTCGCCGGACTCGCGGGTGCCGGTGCCGCGCTCACGGCCTGCACCGGCACGCCGCCGAAAAGCCCGGTCACCACACCGGCGTCCACTTCGTCCGTTCCGAGTGGACCGCCGGACTGGGACGCGCTGCGCGCCAAGCTGTCCGGTCAGCTGATCCTGCCCGGCCAGGACGGCTTCACCTACCAGGGCTTCAACCCCGTGTGGGACAACCGCAAGCCCGCCGCCATCGCCAGGGTCGCTTCGCCCGCGGACATCCAGGCGTGTCTGGAAACGGCTCGGAAACGCGTCCCGATAGCCGCGCGCAGCGGTGGCCACAGCTACGCCGGCTACTCGTCGCCGGAGAACGGTCTCCAGATCGACCTGCGCAAGCTCGCGGCCGTCGAGATCCTGCCCGGCGACCAGGTCCGCGTCGGCGCCGGAGCCCAGCTTGGCGAGGTGTCGCGGGTGCTCGCCGCGTCCGGCCGTGCCCTGCCGACCGGCACGTGCCCGACCGTCGGCGTCGCGGGCCTCACGCTCGGCGGCGGCATCGGCGTGCTCGCCCGCAAGTACGGCCTGACCTGCGATCACCTCGTCTCGGCGACCGTGGTGACGGCGGACGGCAAGCTCGTCACCACCACCGCCCAGCAGGAACCAGACCTGTTCTGGGCGCTGCGCGGAGGTGGCGGCGGCAACTTCGGCATCGTCACCGAGTTCGTGTTCACCACCGTGCCCGCGCCCGACGTCACCGTCTTCTCGCTGCAGTACGACGCGGGTCCCACCGCGGACGTGCTCGGCGCCTGGCAGACCTGGATCGCCGAGGCTCCCGGCGAGATGTGGTCCAACGTCGTGATCCGCGGCGGCGCCCAGCCGACGTGCCGGGTCGGCGGTTGCTTCATCGGCTCCGTCGGCGACCTCGCCGCGCTCCTCAACGGCCTGCCCGCGCCCGCCAACCGGTTCATCCAGCCGAAGAGCTACGCCGAGGCCGTGCAGTACTTCGCGGGCAGCGGGATCGAGCACGAGTCGTTCGTCGCCTCCTCGCGCATCGTGCGCGAACCGATCAGCGACCCGGCCAAGGCCGTCGGCCTGATGAACGGGCAGACCGACGAGTCGTACCTGATCTTCGACGGCTTGGGCGGCGCGATCGCCACCGTCGCACCGGACGCCACCGCGTTCCCGCACCGCAGCGCCCTCGCCTCCGCGCAGATCTACTTCAAGACACCACCGGAAGGCGCGCCGGACACCGCGAAGCGGATGGGCCAGGTGCGCGACGGCCTGGGCGACCTGGTCGGCGAGACCGGGTACGTCAACTACATCGACCCGCAGCTGCCGAACTGGGCGACGGCCTACTACAGCGGCAACCTCCCGCGGCTCAAGCAGGTCGCCGCGAAGTACGACCCCGACCAGGTGTTCGCCTTCGCCCAGGGAGTCGGCGCGTGAACTCCCTGCTGCTCGCCGCGGCGTTCGCCATGGTCGTCCGCTCGCTGGCGGCGAACCGGCTCGACCGCTGGTATCTCGGCGCGCCGATCGTGATGGTCCTGGCCGGCGTGGCGGTCGGCCTGTTCAACGAGAGCTCCATCGCCGACGGCCTCAACACCGAGTCGGTGCAGCACGCGGCCGAGATCATCCTCGCGGTGCTGCTCTTCGTCGACGCCACCGAAGTGCGAGCAGGCCGGTTGTGGGGCGCTTATCCCGGGCTCGTGGCGCGCGTGCTGCTGGTCGCCATGCCGGTGAGCCTCGCGCTGGCCGCCGTGGTGGGCTGGCTGCTGTTCCCGAGCCTGTCCTGGGCGGCGCTGATCCTGGTCGCGTGCGTGACGGTGCCGACCGACTTCGCTCCAGCGGAACGCGTGGTCCGCGACCCGGCGCTGTCGGTGCGGGTCCGCAGCACGCTGAACATCGAGAGCGGCTACAACGACGGCATCGTCTCCCCGCTGTTCCTGTTCGCGCTGATCCTGGCCGGCGACGACTCGCAGGAACGCACGCCGCTCGAAGCGCTCGCGACCGTGCTGCCGTTCGCGGTCAAGGCGATCGTCGCCGGTGTCGTGATCGGCGCGCTGCTCGGCTGGCTGATGGACCGCGCACACCAAGCGGGCTGGGTGAGCAACCAATCGGCACGTGTCGCGGTGCTGCTGGCGCCGCTGCTGACCTACACCGCAACGGTCGCGATCGACGGCAACGGCTTCGTGGCCTCGTTCGTCTGCGGCATCGCTTTCCGTTATGTGCACCGGTTGCTGAAGGCGCGCAGGGTCCACAAGGGACGTTCGGAGGCCCGCTCGGACGTGCTCGACACCGACCTGCACCTGCTGGAGGACGTCACCGGCCTGCTCACCATGACCATGTGGTTCGTGGTGGGCATCGCCGCCGTGCTGATCTTCTACGACGGCGTCAGCTGGCAGGAGGTGCTCTTCTCCGCCGTGGTGCTCACCGTCATCCGCATCGTGCCGGTGTTCCTCGCGTTCCTCGGATCGCGGTTGTCCGGCCGCGAACGCCTCCTCGTCGGAGCGCTGGGACCGCGCGGCACGACGACGATCGTGTTCGGCTTGCTGGCGTTCAACAAGCTGCCGGTCGGCGACGCCGCCAACCTGATCCTGACGATCACCGTGCTGTGCGTGCTGGGCAGCGTGGTGCTGCACGGCATCGGGGCGACCTGGCTGACTAGGCCACGAGCAGGTCGATGACGCCGGGCAGTTCGGCGCGCAGGGATGCGACCGTCTCGGCGTTTCCGGTGAAGTGGTGCAGCAGCGCGCGCTGGAAGATGCCGTCCAGCGTCACGTAGGCGGTGCCCGGTGAGGTGGCAGGCGTGCCCTCGCGCAGCTCGGCGTAGCGGCTGATCACCCGCCACACCATGTCCTCGCGGTGGCCGTCGATCTCCAGCACGTCGGCGCGGAAGTACTCCTCGTACAGGCTCTGGTCGCGCAGGTCGTACCAGAGCCGGTGCAGGGTCGCGTCCTGGACCAGCGTGCCGAAGAACATCGCCACGAACTCGTCGCGCAGCTGGTCCGCACTGGTGGCGTGGGCGACGACCTCGTCGTACTTGGTCACGCAGACCCGCTCGTACTGGCGGACGGCCTCGACGATGAGGTCGCGCTTGTCCGTGAAGTAGTAGTGCAGGACGCCGTGGGAGAACTCGGAGTTCTGCGCGATCTCCCGCAGGCTCGTGCGGGCGTAGCCGAGCTCGGCGAGCGTGTGCAGCGTCGCCACGGCGAGCTCGGTCCGCCGGGCGTCGAACTTGTCGACCTGCCGGCGGGCGATCTTGTCCAGTTTCCTCTGGGCGACGTCCGTCACACCGCAGATCGTAGCTCGGATCGCGACAACCGTTGACCGATCGTCCAAAGAATCTTGGACAGTCGTCAAGATTTTCCTTGACGACTGTCAAGCCTTGATTAGTGTGTGAGCCAACTCACTTCAGGAGGCGACTCGATGACGAGCTATCAGCTGAACGGGCGAAAAGCACTGGTCACCGGCGGTGCGCGCGGCTTGGGCGCGGGCATGGCCGAGGCGTTGGGCAAGGCTGGTGCGGCGGTCCTGATCGGCGACGTCCTGGAGGACGAGGGCAAGCAGACCGCCCAGGCGCTGCGTGACGCGGGCGTGACGGCGGAGTTCGTGCCGTTGGACGTCACGGACGACGCGAGCTGGGCCTCGGCGGTGAACACGGCTGTCGACGCGATCGGCGGGCTCGACATCCTCGTGAACAACGCCGGCATCGAGATCACCAGCCTGATCACCGAGCTGGAGACCGCCGACATCCGCCGGATGCTGGACGTCAACGTGCTCGGCACGGCGCTGGGCATGAAGCACGGCCTGCGCGCGATGCGTCCCGGTGGCGCGGCGGGCAACGGTGGCTCGATCATCAGCGTCGCGTCCGTCGCCGCGACGATCGCCTTCCCCGGCATCAGCGTGTACTCGGCGACGAAGTCCGCCATCGACCGGCTGACCCGCGTCGCCGCCGCGGAGTCCGGGAAACTCGGCTACGGCGTGCGGGTGAACTGCATCTATCCCGGCCTCACGCCCACCGCGATGGGCAACCAGCTGGCGGTGGACTGCGCCGAGCTCGGCCTGTTCCCCTCACCGGAAGCCGCCGCCGGTGCGGTCGTGGAGCTGACGCCGCTCGGACGACTCGGGCAGGTCGACGACATGGCCGACGCGGTGGTGTTCCTCGCCTCCGACGCCTCGAAGTTCATCACCGGCGCGGGTCTCCCGGTCGACGGCGGAATGGGCATGTGACATGGCAAAGCCTGTTGTTGTTTACGGCGCTTCCGGCTACACGGGCCGCCTGATCTGCGAGTACCTGCGCGAGTACGGGATCCCGTTCCTCGCGGTCGGCCGGGACGGCAAGCGGGTCAAGGAAGCCGTGGACGCGGTGCCCGGCATCGAGACCGTCGAGTACGAGGTGCTGGAGGTCGAGCACACCGAGGCGGCGCTGACCGAGGCGTTCTCCGGCGCTCGCGTGGTGCTGAACACCGTCGGGCCGTTCTCCCGCCACGGCCACGAAGCCGTGCGGGCGTCGCTCAACGTCGGCGCGCACTACACCGACACGAACGGCGAGCAGGACTGGATGATCGACGCCGAGGAGCAGTACGGCGCTTCGTTCGCCGCGCAGGGACTGCTGATCTCTCCCGGCATCGCGCAGATGTACACGGTCGGTGAGATCGCCGCGCAGATCTGCCTGGAGCAGCCCGGACTGGACACTTTGGACATCGGGGTGTTCTGGAAGGGTTATCCCACCGTCGCTTCCACCAACACGATCCTCACGAACGCGGCGTTCGCCAAGGCGTACTACCTGGAGCAGAACGAGTACGTCGAGTGGCCGGCGGACGCGGGGCTGTACGAGCTCGTGGTGCCCGGCCAGCACGAGCTCGGCCTGGCGCTGCCGTGGGGCGGCACGGCGCATCCCGTGTGGTTCAAGAAGGATCCGCGCGTCGCGTCGGTGCGTGCTTTGGGTGGGGTGTTCAACCGGCCGTTGATGCTCGGGGTGCCGCAGATCGTCAGCGCCGCTCTGGAGCAGATGGAAGGCAAGTCGGACGCGGAGAAGTACGAGATCGTCGACGCGTTCTCGGCACAGGTGCGCAGTGAGATGCCGCCGCGGGAGAACCCGCGGATCAACATCTCGCTCGACTCCGTGCACGCGTCGGGGCCGTTGGGGCGCGCCAGTTGCGTGATCCACGGCAACTGCAACTACAAGCAGACGGCGTTGCTGAACGTGCACGCCGCCGTGCACCTGCTGCAGGACGCGCCACGCCGGGTCGGCTTCGCGTCGGGCTGCCAGGCGTTCGGGCACCGGGAGCTGCTGGGCGCGCTGCGGTCGTTCGGTCTGGTGCTCGACCCGATCGTCGAAGTGCACCGCTGATGCGACTTTCCGACTACCTGGACAAGGGCGCGTCGCTCGGAGGCGACGCGCCCTGCCTGACGATCGGCGGGGTGTCTTCCAGCTACGCCGAGGTGCGGCAGCGGTCTCGTGACATCGCGGGGGCGTTGCAGGACAGCGGAATCGGGGTCGGCGACCGGGTGGCGGTGTTGTCGGCCAACGATCCGCTGGCGCTCACGTGCGTGTTCGGCATCTCGCGGGCCGGGGCGGTGTGGTGCCCGGTCAACCCGCGCAACGAGGCGGCGGAGAACCGGGAGCTGCTCGACCTGTTCGGGTGCCGGTGCCTGTTCTTCCAGTCCGCGTTCGCACCTCTGGTTTCCCGCATCCGCGACGACTTGCCCGCGCTGACCACGTTGGTGTGCCTGGACGGTGAGGCCGAGGGTGCGGTCACGTTCTCCGACTGGCTTGCGAAGCACGGCAGGGATCCTTCGCCGGTGTCCGTGGCGGACGACTCGCTGTGTGTCCTGGCCGGGACCGGTGGCACGACCGGACGGCCCAAGGGCGTGCGGCTGACCGGGCACAACCTGGAGACCGCGACCGCGCTGACGTTGATGAGCTACCCGTTCGGCGTGCGGCCGCGTTATTTGGCTTTGGCGCCGCTGACCCACTCGGCGGGCGTCCTCACGTTTCCGATCATGGCGCTCGGTGGCGAGACGGTGATCATGCCGGCACCGGACCTCGGCGAGTTCCTGAGGCTGATCGAGCACCACCGGGTCACGCACGCGTTCCTGCCGCCGACCGTGATCTACGGCCTGCTCGACCACCCTGCGCTGGACTCGACGGACCTGAGTTCGTTGCGGTGCCTCTGGTACGGCGCCGCGCCGATGTCCCCGGTGCGGCTCACCGAGGCGCTGCACCGGATCGGGCCGGTGATGGGTCAGCTGTTCGGGCAGACCGAGGCACCGAACATGATCGCGACACTCTCCCCTGCCGACCACTTCCTGCCCGACGGCTCGATCGCCACCGCCCGGCTGTCGTCGGCGGGGCGGCCGACGCCGTTGACGCAGGTCGCGATCATGGCTGCCGACGGTGCCTTGCTGGGAGCGGGCGAGCGCGGCGAGATCGTCGTGCGCGGGCCGTTGGTGATGGCCGGATACCACGAGAACCCCGCCGCCACGGCCGAGGTGAGCGCTTTCGGCTGGCACCACACCGGCGACATCGGCTACCTCGACGAGGACAACTACCTCTACATCGTCGACCGGGCCAAGGACATGATCATCACGGGCGGCTTCAACGTGTACTCGGCCGAGGTCGAGCAGGCGCTGCAGGCACATCCCGCCGTCCAGGACAGCGCCGTGATCGGGCTGCCCGACGACAAGTGGGGCGAACGGGTCACCGCCGTCGTGCAGCTGCGTGCTGCCGGGAAAGCTGACCCTGCCGCGCTGATCGCGTTCGTCAAGGAGCAGATCGGCAGTGTGAAAGCGCCGAAGCAGGTCGAGATCTGGCCCGACCTGCCGCGGTCCAAAGTGGGCAAGGTGCTCAAAGCCGAGATCAGGCAACGACTCACATGACGACGACCTGGCGCACCGCTTCCCCGCTGGCGAGCCTGGCGAACCCCTCGTTGATCTCGGTGAGTTTCAGGCGGCCCGACAGCAGGCCGTCCACGGGCAGCTTTCCCGCGCGGTACAGGTCGATGAACCGCGGGATGTCCCGGCGTGGCACGCACGAGCCCAGGTAGCTGCCCTTGAGCGTGCGTTCCTCGGCGACCAGGTTCAGCGCGGGCAGGGTGACGGTCCGGTCCGGGTGCGGCAGCCCGACCGTGACCGTCGTGCCGCCGACTGCCGTTGCGGCGTAAGCCTGTTCGAGCACGGCCGCGACACCGGTCGTGTCGATCACCTTGTCCGCGCCGCCACCGGTCAGCTCCCGGACGTGCTGCACGACATCGGGTCCACCGGCGGCGTCGTGCGTCGCGCCGAGGCTGCGCGCGAGTTGCCGTTTGTGCTCGACGACGTCCACCGCGACGACCTGGGTCGCACCCGCCGTGATCGCCGCGAGCACCGCGGCCAGGCCGACACCGCCGAGCCCGAACACCGCCACCCTGTCCCCCGGCACCACCTGAGCGCTGTAGAACGCCGCACCCGCACCGGTCAGCACCGCGCACCCGAACAGCGCGGCGACGTCCAACGGCAGATCCTCCGGCACTCGGGTCGCCGACCGGTCGGAGATCACCGTGTACTCGGCGAACCCGGACACGCCGAGGTGGTGGTGCGGCCGGGTGCCGTCCGGGAGCGTCCACCGGCGCTGCCCGCTGAGCAACGTGCCCTCGCGGTTCGCCGCGGCCCCCGGCTCGCACAGCGCCTGACGTCCCGACGAGCACGGCCGGCACGCACCGCACGCGGGCACGAACGACAGCACGACGTGCTCACCCGGCTTGAACTCGGCGTTCGGCCCGGCCTCCACGACCTCGCCCGCCGCCTCGTGCCCCAGCACCATCGGCAACGGCCGGATGCGCGAGCCGTCGATCACGGACAGGTCGGAGTGGCACAACCCGGTCGCGTGCACCCTGATGAGCACCTCACCGGGACCGGGCGGGTCGAGTTCCAGGTCGACGATCTCCAGCGGCCCGCCAACGCTCGCGAGCACCGCACCACGCGTCTTCACACCACCACCAGGCCTTCCATCGCCGCACGCAGCCCGGCCGGGATCTCCACCGGCTTGCGGGTCGTCCTGTCCACGAACACGTGCACGAAGTGGCCTTCCGCCACCACGTCGTCACTGCCCTCGAGGAAGAACCCGACCTCGTACCGCACGCTCGACCGGCCGAGGTGCCCGACGCGCAGCCCGGCGTCCAGCGCGTCCGGGAACGAGACCGAGGCGCGGTAGTTGCAGTGCGACTCGACGCACAACCCGATCTCCTGCCCGGCCTGGATGTCCAGCCCGGCCGCGATCAGCCACGTGTTGATCACCGTGTCCATGAACGCGTAGTGGACGACGTTGTTCACGTGCCCGTAGACGTCGTTGTCCGCCCACCGGGTCGGAATCCGCTGCCAGTGCCCGTAGCCGTCGCGCGAGGTGCTCACCGGCCCACGATAGTCATGCCCGAGCGGTGCGGATCAAGGCCACGACGAGCCAGCCGCCGACGAACAGGCCGGGCAGATCGGCGACGAAGGCGTGCACGAAGAGGGTGAGACCGTCCTCGCCGGCGTGGGCTTGCGGCCGCAGCGGCACCCAGATCGCGCCCAGCCCGACGAGCGTGAAGTAGATCATCGCCGGCCAGAACGCCCAGCGCACGCCCCGGTAGGCCAGGACACCGATCGCCAGGCTGATCGCGGCAGGTGTCAGAGCGCCCAGAACGCCCGCCGGCCGAGCCGGGGTGAGCAGTACGAAGCCGACGAACAACGTCCAGAACGCCGACCACACGCCATATCCCGCGGCAGCCAGTTGCTGCGGCCGCGTCCACCGGCTCACCGCGCCTCCTGCTGCCGGAGGAACGCTTCCCTGATGTGACCGACCAGCACAGCCGCGTTGTCCGTGAACGCGTTGATCACGATCTTGCGGCCGGAGGTGAGCACGACGAGACAACCGAAGTCGCCACCGAGCAGGCGCGCGATCGCGGTGTTCCTGCCCGTGTCCACCACGGTGCCGATATCACCCCACGGCACCACGACGACGTTGTCGCGCCACGAGTGCACGAACCCGCCCTCGTACAGCGTGAAGCCTTCGCCGCGCCGCCACACCGCCTGCACGGCGAACACGATCGCGAAGATCATCAGACCCAGCCCGAGACCGAGGATCCCACCGGCGATGGCCATGTTGCTGCCGGCCGGGCCGTCCATGAAGATCACGAGCGTGAACGCCCCGAACGCGAGCAGGGGAACCCCGATCACCATCATGATCGCCGCTTTGACGGCACGGCGGCGGTTGCTCGTCTCATAGCGCTCGACGAGAGCGCCCAGCTCTGACATGCCAGAAGACGCTAACCGCCAGAGCCGGGACCGGTCCCCGAACGTCAGAAGCCGCAGCCCTCCTGCGACCACGAGTTGTCACTGGCGTTGCTGCCGTCCGCGCGCACGACCCGCACCTGCACGCACAGCGCGCCCGGCGCGTAGAGCTCGACCGCCGGGGAGTCGACGGTGCCGGACTTCAGGTCGTCGTTGGTGCGCCAGGCGAACTTGTCACCCTGGGCCGGCGACGGGTACGTCCAGGTGAACTTCAACGTCGTCGGGTTGATGCGGGTGACGGTGACCTGGGCCTTGCCGGTCGGCGTGCCCGGACCGTCCGCGGCGGCCTGCGGCTGCACCTTCTCCGGAGACTTGAGCTGCGAGTCGTCGGTGAGGAACAGGACTCCGCTGGTGCCGAGCACGCCGGCGGCCACCGCGGCGGTCGCGTACACCGGCCAGCGCTTCCGCTTGGGAGCGGGCGGAGCGGCGTGCACCGCCACCACGTCCGAAGTGGACGGAACGCCGGTGCCCTGGAGGATCTCCCGCAGCCGCAGGCCGAACTCCTCCGCGGACCGCGGGCGCAGCGCCGGGTCGGCCGCCATCGCCTGGTGCAGCAGGACTTCCATCTGCCGCGGGGCCCGGCGAGTGGGCGGCGGGCTGCCGCGCAGGACGCGGTGCTCCAGGGCGGCGTGCGAGTTGTCGCCGCGCGGCACGACGAACGGCGGGTACCCGGCGAGCAGGTGCCACAGCGTCGCCGCGAGTGAGAAGACGTCCGCCCGCACGCCGTGCGAGCCGCTGGTGAGCACCTCGGGCGCCGTCCACGGCAGCCGGTCGCGGCCGACCACGCCGAAGTCCGTCAGGCACGCGTGGCCGCCCTCGTCGAGCAGCACGTTGGCCGGCTTCACGTCGCGGTGCACCACGCCCGCCTGGTGCGCGGCCTGCAGCGCGTCCGCGAGCTGGATGCCGATCTCCAGCACCCGCTCGAACCGCAACGGCGCCAGCGCACCGGCATCGCCGCCGGTGTAGTGCTTCATCACCAGGTACAGCAGGCCGGCGCGGGTGCGCCCGGCGCTGTGCACCGTGACGATGCCGGGGTGCCCGAGACCGAGGACCGTGCGCATCTCCGCCGCGCGGGCCGGGTCGACGAGCAGTTTCACCGCCACCTCGCCGCCGTCGTCGCGGTACAGGTGCACGTTCTTGCCCAGCGGTCGGACGTACCGGAATCCGGGGATCTCCGGTAACTCCTCTGTCATTCGCCACCTCTGTTGCCCACGACTGCGGTCAGGTGGCCCCGCCCACCTTCCGGTGACTGAGTAATCCACCTCAGCGCGACTGTCAACGGTCAACCACCAAGTGAGACGGCCGGCAGCGGGCGGCGATCGCCTCCGCGCGGTCGTGCGGAACGGTGCGCAACTCCTGGGGTGCCAGGAACTTCCGCCTGCACACCAAGCTGCCACAGAGCCCACTCGGCTTGCCACAAATCTTGGAACATCGCTACCGGCCGAACGTTCAGCAGGTTCCTCAAGTGCATCGGCGGCCAATGCACGGGGACTGCCGGCCTGGCCGCTCGGCTGGCGCTGAGCCTCGCCGACCTCGAAGCTGTGGTGCACATGTCGAACTGGAAGGAACCGCGGTCGCGTGATCAGGCTGGTGACGATCGGCGTGTACGGCTTCGACGCCGAGTCGTTCCTGCGGAAGCTGCAGCAGGCGAACGTCGACGTGCTGCTCGACGTGCGCCAACGTCGTGGTGTGCGCGGGCACGAGTACTCCTGGGCGAACTCGCAGCGGCTGCAGGCGGCCCTCGCCGAAGCGGGAATCACCTACGAGCACCACGCCGAGCTCGCCCCGACCACCGACCTGAGGCAGGCCCAGTACGCCGAGGACGACCGGCAGGGCGTCGGCAAGCGGTCCCGCCAGGTGCTCGGCGAGGAGTACGCCCGCCGCTACACCGCGGAGATCCTCGACCAGGCCGACCTGGCACCGATCGCTGCCCATGAGGGGGTGGCGGCGTTGTTCTGCGTCGAGGCCGATCCCGAGGCGTGCCACCGCTCCCTGGTCGCCGACCGGTTGACGGAAACGTACGGGATCCAGGTCGAACACCTGCGGCCATGACATCTGTCATGGCCGAGTCGTGACAGCTGGAACCCGCTCTCCCCCGCGCCGCCGACCAGCATTGGGGACATGACGGAGACAGCTGTGCGAGCGGGCGCCGCGGTGGCGCTGAGCGGGTTGCGGAAGCGGTTCGGCGAGGTCCGCGCGGTCGACGGGATCGACCTGGTGATCTCGCCCGGCGAGGTGGTGGCGCTGCTCGGCCCGAACGGGGCCGGGAAGTCGACGACGGTGGACATGCTGCTCGGTCTGTCCACTCCGGACGGCGGGTCGATCAGCGTGTTCGGCAAGTCGCCGCGCGAGGCGGTGGTGGCCGGGCAGATCTCGGCGATGCTGCAGAGCGGCGCGTTGCTGGACGACGCGACGGTGGCCGAGGCGGTCGGGCTGATCGCGGCGCTGCACCGCGAGCCGATGCCGGTGGCGCAGGCCTTGCGGCAGGCCGGGATCGCGGACCTCGCGGACCGCAAGTGCACCAAGCTCTCCGGTGGGCAGAAGCAGCGGGTCCGGTTCGCGCTGGCACTGGTGTGCGAGCCGGATCTGCTGGTGCTGGACGAGCCGACCGTGGCGATGGACGTGGAGACGCGGCGGGCGTTCTGGAACCAGATGCGCGCGTACACGGACACGGGCAGGACGGTGCTGTTCGCGACGCACTACCTGGAGGAGGCCGAGGAGTACGCGGACCGCGTGGTGCTGATGCGGTCCGGGCGGATCGTGGCCGACGGGTCGGTGGCGCAGGTGCGGGCCGCGGTGTCCGGACGGACGTTGCGCGCGGTCGTGCCGGGCGCTCACGACCTCGAACTTCCGGGCGTGCGGTCGATCGAACGCCGGGGCGACCGGATCACGTTGACCTGCACGGACTCCGACGCCGCGGTGCGCGCGCTGCTGCAGCGTTACCCGCAGGCGCACGACATCGAGATCACGGCGCTGGGCCTTGAGGACGCGTTCCTCGCACTGACTGGGGAGGACAACTGATGAATGCCCGATTCCTGGCCTTGGAACTGCGGCGCGCGGTCCGCAACGGCCGCTACCTGATCTTCACCGTGGTGCTGCCGTCGGTGATGTTCGTGCTGTTCGTGAACCTCTACGGCGGCGGCGCGGGGACGTTCCCGAACGGACTGCCGGTCACCACGTCGCTGATGATGAACATGGCGTTGTTCGGCGTGATGGCCGGGCCGTTGTCGATCGGCGCCCGGATCGCGGTCGAGCGGGGACTGGGCTGGCAGAAGCAACTGCGGCTGACGCCGTTGACCGGCGGCGGCTACCTGGCGACCAAGGGCGCGCTCGGCATGCTGGTGGGGCTGCCGGGGATCCTGCTGGTGTGCGTGATCGGCGCCGCCGAGGGCGTCCGGATGGACGCGCTGCACTGGGTCGGCGTGCTGGCGACGCTGTGGCTGGGCGCGATCCCGTTCGTGCTGCTCGGCATCGTGATCGGGCTGATCGCGAGCCCGGACGGCATGCAGGCGATCACGGGTCTGGCGTCGATGCTGTTCGGTCTGCTGGGCGGGATCTGGATCCCCGCGGACGTGGCGCCGGACTGGCTGGCGACGCTCATGAAGGCGCTGCCGACGTTCTGGGTGAAGCAGCTGACGCAGGCGCCGTTCGTGTCCGGAGTGGACGTCAAGCAGGCGTTGCTCGTGATCGTGCTGTGGGTGGCGGGCCTGTCGCTGGTCGCCGCGCGCCGCTACCGCGCCCAGAGCTAGGTTCGTGCCCGTGCGCCTCAGCGACAAGAGCGACAAGAGCAACGGCAAGTGGTACTGGTTCGCCGCCATCTTCGTCCTGCTCTACATCCCGGTACTCACCTACGACGTGCTCGTCAGCGACCGCGACCTCGTCGCACGGCTGGTGCTGGCGCTGCTGATCGTCGGGTACGGGGTGGCCTGGACGGTGGCGCCGCGCTGGCTGTGGACGAGCGGCGAGAACGTCAACACCATGATCTGCCTGGGGTTGACCGCGCTCGGCCTGGTCATCGTGTACTGGGTGGGGATGTCGTCCGCGGGGCTGATGGTCTACATCATGTCCACGGTCGCCGTGGTGCTGACGCCGTGGCGGGCGATCGCGATCGACGGGTCGGTGCTGCTGTTGCTGGCGGGCACGATGTACCTCGAACGGGACCTCGCCATCGACGGCGGCCAGCTCGGCACGTTGCTGTCGATCTCGCTGGGCATGCTCGCGGTGGGCAGGATGATGCGGGCGAACCGGGCACTCTCCCTGGCACAGGAGGAGATCGCGTCACTGGCGAGGACCGAGGAGCGCAACCGGCTGGCGCGCGACCTGCACGACATCCTGGGGCACAGCCTGACCACGATCACGCTGAAGACCGGCGTGGCGCGGCGGCTGCTGGAGAGCTCGGAGCCGGAGCGGGCGCTGGCCGAGATCCGCGAGGTCGAGAACCTCACCCGGCAGGCGCTCAGCGACGTCCGCACCACGGTTTCGGGCTACCGCGAGGTGTCCCTGAGCGCCGAGGTCGTCGGCGCGCGGGCGGCGTTGCGCGCGGGCGGGATCGAGGCGGACCTGCCGCACGCGGTGGACAACGTGCGACCCGAGCTGCAGGGGGTGTTCGGGTACGTGTTGCGCGAGGGGATCACCAACGTGCTGCGGCACGCGGCCGCGACCCGGTGTTCCGTCCGGCTGGGCGACACCTGGCTGGAGGTGCGCGACGACGGGCGCGGCGCCGGGGTCGGCGAGCCAGGGACGGGGCTGACAGGCTTGGCCGAGAGGCTGGCCCCGCTCGGGGGCACGGTGCTGGCGGGACCGCTGGACGACGGCGGGTACCGGTTGCGTGCCGAGGTTTCGTGAAGTGGGAGTGGTCGCGTGATCAAGGTGTTGCTGGCGGACGACCAGGCGCTCGTGCGGGGCGCGTTCGCCGCGATGCTGGGCCTGGAGGCCGACATCGAGGTCGTCGCCGAGGTCAGCGCGGGCGACGAGGTCATCGCCGCCGCCCAGCGCACCCGGCCCGACGTGGCGTTGCTCGACGTGCAGATGCCCGGCCAGGACGGCCTGAGCGCCGCCGCCGAGCTCCGGAAGGCGTTGCCGAGCTGCCGGGTGATCGTCTGCACCACGTTCGGACGTCCCGGCTACCTCGCGCGGGCGATGGCGGCGGGCGCGGCCGGGTTCGTGGTCAAGGACGCCACGCCCGAGCAGCTGGTCGACGCGGTCCGCCGGGTGCACGCCGGCCTGCGCGTCGTCGACCCGGCGCTGGCCGCCGAGTCGCTCGCGACGGGACAGAGCCCGCTGACCGACCGTGAACGCGACGTGCTGGCCGTCGCGCGGGACGGCGGCACGGTGTCCGACCTGGCCAAAGCGCTGCACCTGTCCGAGGGCACGGTCCGCAACCACCTCAGCGCCGCGATCGGCAAGACGGGTGCGCGGACGAGGGCCGAGGCGGTCAAGGTCGCGGAGGACAGCGGCTGGCTGTGACCCATGGCACCGAGCCGTCACACCGCCAAGCGGGGTAGAGTCCACTTCATAACCGGACTACACCCCGCTTAGTGGAGCGACGGACATGACGCACATCGGGATCATCATCGGCAGCACCCGCCCCGGCCGGAACGGCGAGCAGGTGGCCAAGTGGGTCGCGCGGCAGGCCGGGCAGCGCGACGACGCCACGTTCGAGCTGGTCGACCTGCTGGACTTCCCGCTCCCCCACCTCGACGAGCCGATGCCGCCGATGACGGGCCAGTACCAGCACGACCACACCAAGGCGTGGTCGGCCAAGATCGCGGGCTTCGACGGCTTCATCATGGTGACGCCGGAGTACAACCACTCCACGTCCGGCGCGCTGAAGAACGCGATCGACTACCTGCACGCGGAGTGGAACAACAAGGCCGTCGGCTTCGTGTCCTACGGCGCGGTCGGCGGCGCCAGGGCGGTCGAGCACCTGCGGCTCATCGCGGGAGAGCTCAAGATGGCCGACGTGCGCACCAGCGTGTCGCTGTCGATGTTCCACGACTTCGAGGGCTTCACCACCTTCAGGCCGACCGAGATCCAGGCGGCGACCCTGACCACGATGATCGACGAGCTGGTCAGCTGGAGCGAGGCGCTCGCGCCACTGCGCGGCCGGCAACTCGCCGCGCGGCAGGCGTCCTGAGGGGACGTTGCCGGCGGGTAGCGTTCAGCCCGTGGAACCGATCGGGCTGTCTCTGGGTCAACCGCGCGAGGAACGGGCGGACGCCGCGCGCAACCGCGCCCGGCTGATCGAGGTCGCCCGCGAGATGGTGGCGGAACTGGGCGCGGACAAGGTCACGATGGACGGTCTGGCCGACCGCGCCGGGTTGGGCAAGGGCACCGTCTTCCGCCGCTTCCGCACCCGTGCGGGCATCTTCCACGCGCTGCTCGACGAGGAGGAGAAGCGGTTCCAGGAGCGGCTGATGAGCGGTCCGCCGCCGCTGGGGCCGGGCGCGCCGGCGGTCGAGCGGCTGGTCGCGTTCGGGCAGGCCCGGCTCGAGTTCCTGATGGAACACCGGGACCTGGCCCGTGCCGCGATCGACCCCGGCCAGCCCGTCGCGATCGGCGACAGCCCCTCGTTGTTCCACGTGCACATGCTGCTGGGCGAGGCGTGCCCGGACGCGGCGGTGCACGGCACCTTGGCGCTGCAGCTGGTGGCCGCGCTGGAGGGGCCGATCCTGCTTTACCTGACCTCCGCGGACGATCCTGGCGCACCTCGGCCCGGCGCCGTCGCGAGCACCCTCGGCGCGAGCTGGCAGGTGCTCGTCGAACGCCTCTGCGCCTGAGGTCAGCTGAGCAGCTCGGCCAGGTGCACCACGCGGTCGCGCGGCCACGACTGGCGCAGCTCGCCCTGGAAGGTCACGTCGACCTCGTCCGCGACCTGCACCTCGGCCACCTGGGCGACCGGGCCGATCGAGCCGTACAGCCGGACGAGGTCACCGACCGCCAGCTCGTCCGCGTGCTTCGTCTCCACGTTGCGCGCCACCGAGGCAGGCTTCACCCGTGAGGTGAAGAACCACCAGAAGACCCCGCACAGCACGGGCACCACCAGCACGAGAACTCCTGCGCTGACCGGGAAGGCCCGCACCGAGACGGCCGCGCCGACCAACGCCCACAGCAGGCCCGCGAGCGCGGCGAGCAAGGCCGAGCTCACCGGGTGGTCGCCGACCTGGAGCCAGCCGGTCGTGCGCACCCAACCGTCTTCGGTCAGGCCGCGCGGAGGTTTGCCCTGCGCCAGCAGAGGCGCCGGTTCCACCGGTTTGCTGAACAGGTCGATGCCGTCGTCAGTCCGCACGCCGCCACCTCAGCTTGGTGCCGCTGCGAGCGCAGACCAGCTCGCCGCCACCGGCCGCCTTCCGCTTCGCGCCTTCCTTGAAGCAGATCTTGCCCAGCCAGAAGTCGTCCGGCGGGTCGGGCGGCGGCTCGACCGAGGTGACCGGCGGCCTGGGCGGCGGCTTCCGCGTGGAGGTCTCCGGCGTCGTCGTGGTCGTGGCCGTTGTCGTCGTGGTGGTCGTCGTCGACGATGCGGGCACGCTGGACGTGGTGCTCACGATGCGGAGGCACGAGGACGCCCAGAGGCCGCGATGTTCCTGCCGGGCAACGGTTTCGACCTGGGCGAGCTCGTCGCGGGTCGACACGTCCGCCGGCGCCATGCCGTCGTGCACCAGGGTGTTGGCGTAGTCCGCGCCGTCCGGCAGCTGCACGTCGACCACGATCCGGTCGCTGTCGGAGTCGACGTCCTTCTTCACGGTGAGCCGGACCATCTTGCCGCGCAACAGGTTCTGCGCGGTGGCGCGGGACTCCGCGAGCCAGCAGTCGGCGATCCGGCCGATCCCGGCGACGCGGGCGCGGAAGAGAACTCCGGACGCGGGCTCGACTCCCTCGAACAAGTCCACATCGGACACCATGTGGACGGTCACCTCGAACGAGTCGCCGCGGCGCATCGGGTCCGCACCGGCGTCCACGCGTTGCTGCGGGTTCGCCCCGCCGGCGAAGCCTGCCGCCACCGTCGTGGCCAGCGCGGCGAGCACGCCGAGGCTCATCACGGCGAGTCTGGTGTGCTGATGCGCGCCCCACCACGCGCGACGGACGATCCCTGGGCTCGGCAACAGCACCCCCGACCTTGATGAGCAGTTGTCGAGGCAGTGTTGTCGCGTGTTTCTGGACCGTCAAGAACGAAAAAGGTTCAAACTATTTCCTGCGAATGTTTTCACGGAAAAGCCCTGGTTGTGATTGTGCGGGCACGCGCACCCCGCCCTGGTGGACGGGGTGCGCGGTCCCACCGCGGTGCTAGTTGAGGGTGAGCGTCCAGGTGTCGATGGTGCCGACGTCGACGGCCGCCGCGTCCCGCACGCTGAGCTTCCACGTGCCGTTGGCGACCTCGGTGGACAGGTTGACGGTGAAGGTCTGGTCGATGTTGTCCGCGCTGCCGCCCGAGCGGTTGCTCAGCGAGTACGACGACCCGTCCGGCGCGAGCAGGCTCACCACCAGGTCACCCCGGTAGGTGTGCTTGATGTGCACCTCGGCCTTGCTCGTCGCCGACGCGTTGCCCGCGCAACCGGAGATCACGATGCTGCTCGTCACGGCGGTCGGCGAGTTGTCCGGGATGGCGACGTCGGTCGGGTTGGTGCCGGTGCAGCCGCCACCGGGTCCACCCGTGACCGTCAGGTTGTAGGTCGCGGTGTGCGTGACCGAACCCGTCGCCGTGACCGTCACCGGGTAGGTGCCGGACGGCGTCGACGTCGTGGTGCTGATCGTCAACGTCGAGCTGTTTCCGGTCGTCACCGAGGACGGGTTGAACGAAGCCGTTGCGCCGGAAGGCAATCCGGACGCCGACAGCTGCACGGACTGCGCCGAGCCGTTCGTCGTCTGGGTCGACACGCTCGCCGTCACCGACGAACCCGCCGCCACCGAACCAGAGGTCGGCGAGACCCCCACCGAGAAGTCAGGACCCGGCGTGCTGGTGACGGCCGAGGCCCACAGGGTGTAGGCGATGCCGTCGACCGCGCTGTTCAGGTGCGTGTCGCTGATGTTGGCCGTGGTGTCGCACGACGAGTGGTAGCAGGAGTCGTAGGCGGCACCCGACGTGCCGCCCCACTTCGCCGCCTGGGCCGCCGTCTTGCGCGCACTGGCACCCATCGCGTAGCCGGACGCCGGGATGCCCGCGTTGGTGAAGGACGCGTCGTCGGACCGGTTGCGGCCCTCGACGTTCTCCTCCGGCTGCAGGTTCAGGGAGTCCCAGTACGCCTTCATGTGCCTGGACTGGGTGGAGGTGATGTTGTTGATGAAGTACCCGCCGTTCTTCGACCCGATCATGTCGAAGTTGTGGTAGGTCTTGATCTTCGCGCGCTCGGTGGACGAGAGCTGCGAGACGTAGAAGCGTGAACCGAGCAGGCCGGACTCCTCGTCGGTCCACCAGGCGAAGCGGACCTTGTTCTGCATCGCCGGGTTCACCTCGGACAGCTTGAGCGCGACCTCCAGCAACGACGCCGAGCCGGAGCCGTTGTCGTTGATGCCGGGACCCGCGGACACGCTGTCGAGGTGCGCGCCGAACATGAAGACGTTGTTCGCATCGCCGCCCGGCCACTCGGCGATCAGGTTCGGACCGGCGCCACTGGAGCAGCCCGAGGTGCAGGCCTGCTCGGTCACGGAGTAGCCGGCCGCGAGGAGCTTCCCCTTCACGTAGTCGACCGACTTCTTGTAGCCGTTCGTGGTGGCACGGCGGTTGCCGCCGTTCTGCGTGGCGATGTTGTTGAGTTCCGCCAGGTGCGCCTTCACGTTGTTCACGTTGATGTCGGGAGCGGCTAGAGCGGCGACCGGCTGACCGGTCACAGGGGCAGCGCTGGCCGCAGGGACGACCATCGCCGCCGCGACGACCAGCGTCGTCAGAGCGGTGGAGAGCAGGGATCTTCTTCGCACCGTTGGGCTCCTTCGCAGGATATGCAGGGTCAGGCCAACGTAGCTGCGGCGAGAGTGGCTCACATCGCGTCGATCGGATGATTGTTCTGACGGTTGACGTGCAACTCTTGATCGGTGTGGTGGCGAATCGCGCTGGTCGCGGCGCTCGGCCTGGCGATGCTGACGAGCCCGTCGCGGACCGAGTCCAACGGCGGCGTGCGGGTGATGCCGCTCGGCGACTCGATCACCGAC
>NZ_JBEXPJ010000044.1:0-60890 GCF_040611995.1 Lentzea sp. NPDC006480 | reverse complement strand
GCCTCGGACGATTAGCTGAGCGGGAGAGCACTACCTTGACACGGTAGGGGTCACTGGTTCAATCCCAGTATCGTCCACTTGGAACGGAAAGGCCGGAAGCTCACGAGCTTCCGGCCTTTCCTGTTTCCCGGACACCTCAACAGCGTGCTCTGGGGGCGGCGGGCGGGCGGTCGGGCGTGCCCGCGGACC
This sequence comes from Lentzea sp. NPDC006480, assembly GCF_040611995.1. NCBI lineage: Bacteria > Bacillati > Actinomycetota > Actinomycetes > Pseudonocardiales > Pseudonocardiaceae > Lentzea > Lentzea sp. NPDC006480. The sequence continues at coordinate 60,701 of NZ_JBEXPJ010000044.1, read as the reverse complement.
CGTCAAGATCAGCCGATTTGGAACTCGGCGGGGCCGTCGGATAAAGTTCCTCTCGCGCCGCGGGGAACCGGGGCGCAACGCGGATGTAGCGCAGTTGGTAGCGCATCACCTTGCCAAGGTGAGGGTCGCGAGTTCGAGTCTCGTCATCCGCTCGGACGATTAGCTCAGCGGGAGAGCACTACCTTGACACGGTAGGGGTCACTGGTTCAATCCCAGTATCGTCCACTTCACGTGGAAAGCCCTCGATCTGCACAGATCGGGGGCTTTTCGCTGTTCTGGCGCGTACCATCGAAAGTGGCCCGCGTCACGTCGGGTCGATTCCTGGGGTTCGATCGAGATTCTCCTTCGGAGGAATTGTCATGTCGAAAATCGCTTCTGCATTTGTAGCCGGTGCCGCGGCTCTGTTGATCGTGCTCGGTATTGGGCACCCGTGGCACGACGGGAACCCGTGGCACGGCAGCGCACCGCACACAGCGGGCACGCTGACCGGCGACGGAAACCCTTGGCACGGCTGAGTTTCCGGGCATCGAGCCGACGGCGTTCGCCCGCCGGCTCGACTACTTGGCGTCGTTGTTGAAGCTGAAGAGGCACCAGCCGTCGGACTCCTTCTGCAGGAATCCGCCCGCCTTCGTCTCGGTGCCGTTGAGCGTGTACCACATGCGGACCTGGCCGCCGTCGTTCGCCTTGGTGGTCTGCACCTTGTCGTGCAGGCGGAGTTTGCCGCCGGCGGCGATGGCCTTCTCCGCCCACGTGTTGACGGCGCGCGCGGTGGAGCACATGTACTTGCGTGCTGAGGCGATGTCCTTGTCGTTCACGGCTTTCGCGAACGCCTGCATGCGGCCGGTGGCGCTGTTCGGGTCCGGGTCCGGTGGGGGTTCCTGGGAGTCCGCGACCGGGACGAAGCCCATTTCGCAGACGACGTACTTGTTGTCCTCTTCGAACATGGCGAGGACTCCGCGTTGTTTGGAGAGGCCGCTGTCCTTCGGGAAGTCGACGGACATGATGGCCACGGTGGCGTCTTTGTTGCCGTCGTTGTAGATCGGGTCGCTGGGCTTGATCTTGCGGACCTCGTCGACCTTGAAGGTGGGCTGGACGTCCGCCTTCTTGCTCTTGGGGTTGAGGGGTTCGATGTCGCGGTAGAGGATCTCCTCGGCCTGCGAGATGTCCTTGCCCTCGGCCTTGTTGCGGCCGTCGCGACACGTCAGGACGTTCACGAACTGGTCGACGTCGCGCTGGTTGAGCGCGTCCTCGACGGCTTTCGCGGTGTTTTCCGGTGAGGACTGGTCGACGGCGACGGCTGGGTGCGACTTCATCCAGCCCGGCCAGACCAGGCCCGTGCCGAGGACACCGGCGGCGGCCAGCAGGACGACGAGGCCGAGCACGATGAAGATCGCCGGGGACTTCTTCTTCGGCGGGGTTGGAGGCATGCCGGGATACGGCTGGCCCCACGGAGGTCCGTACTGCGGCGGGTACTGGTTCGGCGGCTGCGTCAACGTGGAGTCCTAGGCGGGTGGTCCGGGAGGCGGTGGCTGGTAGTAGTACGGCTGCTGCTGTTGCAGGTCCTGCTGGGCCTTGTCGTGGCGTTCCTGCTGCTCGGTCACCTGGCGTTCGCCGAACGTGTCGCGCAGGGTGGCCTCGGCATAGGTGTTCTTGGACCCGTTGAGCGTGATCGCCAGCTTGTCGATGTGCTCGGGGTAGGTGTTCCAGACGATCTTGGCGACCCGCTCGTCGTCGTGTGCGGGGTCCGCGGCGGACGCGGTGATCTCCAAGGTGTCGGTGCCGTTGTGGGACCGGTGGAACACGGAGACGTTCGTGAAGCCGTCGCCCTGGATGCGGGTTCGCAGCGAGAGCACGTCGTCGAGCGCGCCGCAGCCGGCCAGTGTGGCGCACACCAGGACGAACAGGGCGAGACGTCTCATGTCCAGGAGGTTAGGGAAAAGCGCTGCTCCCCGCCTGGGAAACAGGGCAGTCTTGAGCAGATGAAGCCACTCGTGGTGATCGACGTCGACGGGCCGCTCAACCCGTGGGCGGCGAAGACCAAGCCCGCGAACTACCGCCCGTTCGACATCAAGGTCGGCTGGTGGCGCAAGCTCCGCATCTGGCTCGACCCGGATCACGGCGACCAGTTGAGACGGCTGGCGGACGAGACGGGTGCCGAGCTCGCGTGGGCCACCAGCTGGTCCCACCGGGCGAACACCGAGATAGGGCCGCGGCTGAACCTCCCGCGACTCAGAGTGATCGACTTCCACGACGAGCACGGCTGGAAGTACCCCGCCGTCGCCCGCTACGCCTACGAACGGCCGCTCGTCTGGTTCGACGACGACTTCGGGTTGCACCGGGACAGGAACCGGGAATTCGTCCACAAGCGACGGCACCTGACCACCGCACTCATCCACGTCGACCCCGCGACCGGGATCACCGCGCAGCACCTGGGTGAAGCTCGGAAAGCATTCAGCAGCAACCCGTAGTGCATCGAGAATTCACCGTAGGAGTCGAGAAGGTCTCAACCGGCGCGGCTGGCTTGACAACGAAAGCAGTCCGCGCGAATCCTCCGCCTGTGCTGAAGCGAGGGAACGTCACCACGAAACTGATCGGTGTCGGCGCCTTGGTGCTGGCCGTGGCCGCCTGTGGCGCCCCGCCCGCCAAGGAGACGCAGACCGGCGCCGCCGGGACCGCCAAGTCGGCGAGCGAGCTCGGTGGCATGGACAAGCTGGTCGAGGCCGCGAAGAAGGAGGGCAAGCTCAACGTCATCGCGCTGCCCCCGGACTGGGCGAACTACGGCGAGATCATCAAGGCGTTCGAGGCCAAGTACGGCATCAAGGTCGACTCGGCCCAGCCGGACGCGTCCTCCCAGGAGGAGATCAACGCCGCGAAGCAGCTCAAGGGCAACGACCGCGCGCCGGACGTGTTCGACCTCGGCCTCAACGTGGCCCTGGCGAACAAGGACCTGTTCGCGCCCTACAAGGTCAGCACGTGGGACGACATCGCCGCGGAGCTCAAGGACGCGGACGGTGCCTACTACGGCGACTACGGCGGCTTCATGTCGATCGGCTACGACGCCGCCAAGGTGCCCGCGCCGACGAGCGTGAAGGACCTGCTCAAGGGCGACTACAAGGGCAAGGTCGCGCTCAACGGCGACCCGACGCAGGCCGGTGCCGCGTTCTCGGGCGTGGTCATGGCCAGCCTCGGCAACGGTGGCTCCGCCGACGACATCGCGCCCGGTGTCGACTTCTTCAAGCAGCTCAAGCAGGCCGGCAACTTCCAGCCGGTCGACCCGTCGCCCGCCACGATCGAGTCCGGCCAGACGCCGGTCGTCATCGACTGGGACTACACCAACGCCGCCCAGACCGAGAAGCTCAAGGGCAAGATGGACTGGAAGGTCGTCGTCCCGGCCGAGGCCCAGCTCGGCGCCTACTACAACCAGGCCATCAGCAAGGACGCGCCGCACCCCGCGGCCGCCCGGCTGTGGCAGGAGTTCCTCTACTCCGACGAGGGCCAGAACCTGTACCTGAAGGGCATGTCCCGCCCGGTTCGCCTGGAGAAGATGGGCGACAAGGCGGACAAGGCCGCCAAGGACAAGCTGCCCAAGACCGAGGGCAAGCAGGTGTTCCAGACGCAGGCCCAGGCCGACAAGGCCAAGGCCGTCCTGACCGCGACCTGGGCGCAGGCCATCGGATGACCGCAGTCGCTCCCGTAGCGACGACGCCCGGCGGCTCCACTCCTTCCCAGAAGGGTGGGGCCGCCGGTCGGCCATCTGCGGCCGCTTGGCTCGTCGCGGTGCCGTTCCTCGCGTTCGTCGGCATCTTCCTCGTCTACCCCACGGTCCTCGTGCTGTTCGGTGCCTTCCAGGACTCGAACGGCGCGCTCACGCTCGACAACCTCACGACGCTGTTCACGGGCGTGGTGTTCGACGCTTTCGTGCGCAGCATCGAACTCTCCGCACTCACCGCGGTGATCGGCGCGGTCTTCGGCGCGCTGCTGACGTGGGCGGTCGCGGTCGGCAAGCAGGAGGGCATGCTGCGCCGCGTCGTCGTGGCCGCGTCCGGTGTGCTCGCCCAGTTCGGTGGCGTACCGCTGGCGTTCGCGTTCCTGGCCACGATCGGCTTCGAGGGCCTGGTCACGAAGTTCCTCCGTGACAACGTTGGCATCGACATCTTCGCCGGCAGCGCGTGGCTGTTCGAGCTGCCCGGCCTGACGCTCGTCTACACGTTCTTCCAGATCCCGCTGATGGTCATCGTGTTCCTGCCCGCGCTGGACGGCCTCCGTCCACAGTGGCGGGAGGCGAACGCGAGCCTCGGCGGCACCAGCTGGACGTACTGGCGCCACGTCGGCGGGCCGATCCTGACGCCGCCGTTCCTCGGTGCGTTGCTGCTGTTGTTCGCCAACGCCTTCAGCGCGTACGCCACGGCCGCCGCGCTCGTCTCGCAGGGCAGCCCGATCGTGCCGCTGCAGATCCGCGGCTTCCTGACCGGCGAGGTCGTGCTCGGCCAGGAGAACCTCGGCAAGGCGCTGGGCCTCGGCATGGTGATCGTCGTCAGCATCGCGATGGGCGTGAACGTGCTGCTGCAGCGGAGGGTGGCCAAGTGGGTTCGCTAGTGAAGCAACGCGTTCTGCGCACGGTCATCCTGCTGGTCCTCGGCGTCTACTTCATCCTGCCGCTGATCGCGATGGCGGAGTTCTCCACGCGCGGCAAGGGCGGCAGCCGCAGCCTCGAGTCGTGGACGGGCATCGTCGACGACGAGGGCCTGATGGAGGCGCTCGTCAACTCGTTGCTGCTGTCGGTGACGAGTGCGGTGCTGATGCTGGTGCTGCTCGTGCCGACGATGGCCTGGATCCGGCTCCGGCTGCCCCAGCTGCAGCGGCTCGTGGAGTTCCTGTGCCTGCTGCCACTCGCGATCCCCGCGATCGTGCTGGTGGTCGGCATGGCGCCGCTCTACGCGTGGGTGAACTACTTCCTCGGCGACTCGCCGCTGACGCTGACCTTCGCCTACACGATCCTGGTGCTGCCGTTCGCCTACCGCGCGGTCGACGCCGGTCTGTCCGCGATCGACCTGAAGACGCTCTCGGAAGCCGCGCGCAGCCTCGGCGCGTCGTGGCTCACGGTGCTGTGGAAGGTCGTCGTGCCGAACATCCGCGTGGCACTCATCGGCGCTTCGCTGCTGAGCGTCGCGTTGGTGCTCGGCGAGTTCACCATCGCGTCGCTGCTCAACTTCGACACGCTGCAGGTGCAGGTCAACCTGCTGGGCAAGCGCAACGCGGGTGTGTCCATCGCGGTGTCGCTGCTGTGCCTGCTCTTCGCGTTCGTTCTTCTGTTCGCACTTTCTTATGTCGGCCAGCGGCGCCGTCAGACCGTGGTCGAGGAGTGAAGATGGGTCACCTGGAACTCAAGGGGCTGCGGAAGTCGTTCGGTGGCAACACCGCGCTGGACGGCCTCGACCTGGAACTGGCCGAGGGCGAGCTCGTGTCGCTGCTCGGGCCTTCGGGTTGCGGCAAGACGACGGCGCTGCGGATCGTGGCGGGCTTCGAGACCGCCGACTCCGGCACGGTCACGGTGGGCGGCAAGGACATCACGAAGGTCCCGGCCAACAAGCGGGACATGGGCATGGTCTTCCAGGCCTACAGCCTCTTCCCGAACATGACCGCGGCGCAGAACGTCGCGTTCGGCCTCAAGCTGCGCAAGAACGGCGACGCCAAGCGCTCCGGCGAGCTGCTGGAACTGGTCGGGCTCAGCCACCTCGGAGGCCGCTACCCGCACCAGATGTCCGGTGGTCAGCAGCAACGCGTCGCGCTCGCCCGGGCCCTCGCGATCCAGCCGCGCGTGCTGCTGCTGGACGAGCCGTTGTCCGCATTGGACGCCAAGGTCCGCGTGAACCTGCGCGACGAGATCCGTCGCATCCAGACGGAGCTCGGCATGACGACGCTGTTCGTCACGCACGACCAGGAAGAGGCGCTCGCCGTCTCCGACCGGGTCGGTGTCATGTCGCACGGCCGGCTGGAACAGCTGGACACGCCCTCGGTCGTGTACCGCGAGCCCAAGACCGCGTTCGTGGCGCAGTTCGTCGGCGTCACGAACAGCGTTGAGGCCAAGGCCGAAGGTCAGAGCGTCGTGGTGCACGGGGTCACGGTCGCGGCGACGCACGACCAGCCGTCCGGAAGCGACGTTCGCGTCATCGTGCGGCCGGAGGACATCGGGGTTTCCGCACACGACGGCGACGCCAATGGCAAGATCGTGGGCGATGTGCTGACCCAGTCGTTCCTCGGGCCGGTCACGCGGATCTCCGTCAGGGTGGGGGAGCAGATCCTGCGGGTCGACCAGCCGTCCAACACGGCGGCCGCCTACCAGCCCGGCACGCAGGTCGCGCTCGACCTCACCGAATCACGGATCATGGTGGTGCCTGGATGATCAGAAAGCTCCTGGCTCGCGACACGGCCGAGGCCCACCGGGTCGCGACGCCGTTGGAGCTGTTGTTCGACCTGAGCTTCGTGGTGGCGGTCGCCCAGGCCGCCGCCTCGTTGCACCACGCCGTGGTCGAGAACCACATCGGCCACGGCGTGCTCGCGTTCTGCATGGCGTTCTTCGCGCTGTGGCTGCCGTGGCTCAACTTCACCTGGTTCGCCAGCGCGTTCGACAACGACGACACGCTGTACCGGATCATCACGATGGTCCAGATCGCCGGCGTGCTCATCATCGCGGCCGGCATCCCGCGCGTCTTCGAGCACGACGACTACCGCATCGTGGTCGCCGGTTACATCGTCATCCGCCTCGCGATGGTGGTGCACTGGCTGCGGGCGGCGCGCGACAACCCGGCCCACAAGAAGTGCGCCACCAGGTATGCCACGGGCATCATCGGCATGCAGGTGCTGTGGATCCTGTGGGTCGTCGTCGCGCCGCCGAGCCTCGCGATTCCGCTCTGGGTCGTGTTCATGATCGGCGAGCTGCTGGTGCCGGTCTGGGCGGAGCGGGCAGAGGCGACCACGTGGCACCCGCACCACATCGCGGAACGGCACGGCCTCTTCACGCTGATCGTGCTCGGCGAGTCGATCCTGTCGACCACGATGGCGTTCCAGAAGGGCTTCGACAGCGGGGTCAACCTCATCTCGCTCGCGGTGGCCAGCCTGATCATCGTGTTCTCGGTGTGGTGGATCTACTTCGAGGCGCCGACCCACCTGCACAACCAGAAGACGGCGTTCCTGTGGGGATACGCGCACCTCTTCATCCTCGGTTCGATCGCGGCGCTCGGTGCCGGGCTGGCATCGTCCGTCGACTACGACCTGCACCTCGCGCACGCGCCGGGAATCGCCATCGCGCCGTTCACGACGGTGCCGCTCGCGATCTTCTTCCTGTGCGTCTGGTACGTGCAGGACTGCCCAGGTCAGGCCGGGCCGCGCAAGTACCTGCTGCCGCTCGGGTCCGCCGCGGTGCTCGCTGCGACGTTCGGACCAGCGCCGATCCACGTCACCGCGGGGATCACCCTGGTTCTCGTGGTCCTCACACGGCTGGTGCGATGATCAGCGCATGACCGGTGTTCGTGAACTCCGCCTAGTCGTCACCGCCGCCGACTACGACGAGGCCCTGCGCTTCTACCGAGACGTGCTGGGTCTGGAGCAACGGGCGGCGTTCGCGTCCGACGGCGGGCGGGTCACGATCCTGGAGGCCGGGCGGGCCACGCTGGAGATCACCGACCCGCCGCACGCCGAGTTCATCGACCAGGTCGAGGTGGGTTCGCGGGTCGCCGGGCACATCCGGGTCGCGTTCGAGGTGGACGACTCCGAACGCACGACCCGTGAGCTTCAGGAAGCGGGCGCAGAGGTGATCGCGGAACCCACGCGCACGCCGTGGAACTCGTTGAACGCGCGGTTGAAAGCACCTGCCGGGCTGCAGCTGACGTTGTTCCAGGAGCTGGGCGAGTGACGATCTCCGCTGCCGGCTATCGCGATCTCGCGAACCGGGACGTGCTCGCGTGCGCCGTGGTCACGGTCGCCGCGAAGCTGCCCATGTCGATGACGCCGCTGATGATGGTGTTCCTGACCAAGGACCTGCCCGGCGGCTTCGTGCTGGCGGCGTCGCTCACCGCCGTGTACGTGCTGGGCGAGCTTCTCGGCGCGGCGTTGCTCGGGCTGCTGCTCGACCCGTCCCGGATGCGCGGTCAGCTGTCCGCGGGGCTTCTGGTCGGGGCAGCTGCTTTCACGACGCTGGCGCTGACGACCAACGTGACGGTGCTGGTCATCGCCGCGCTGGTCGCGGGTGCCGGGCCGTCGACGACACCGGGCGGGCTGCGCGCGATGCTGCTCGGGCTGGTGCCGGACGCGTTGGTGCCCAAGGCGATGGGCTTCGACGCCATGATCACGCAGGTGGTGTGGGCGGTGGCGCCCGCGCTGGTGACCGTGCTGGCGTTGAGCGTCGACCGGCGTGCACCCGTCGTGGTGTCGGTCAGCTTGATCGTCGTCGCCGCGTGGCTGGTGTTCATCCTGCCGCGCGGGCACGTGACTTCCCGTTCCGGCACGGCGAAACCGCATGTCGTCGCGTCCGCGTGGCCGATCTATCTGGTGAGCGCGGCGGCGTTGGCGCAGCTCGCGGTCGCGGAACTGGTGCTGCCGGCGTTGCTGGAGCAGCGGGGGATCGGCATCGGCTGGATCGGGCCGTTGCTGACCGGCTTCGCGGCGTGCAGTGCGCTGGGAGCGGTGCTGTACGGGCTGCGGCCGTGGCCGGGATCGTTGCGCACCCAGGGACTTGTGCTGTTGGTGATCACGGCGACCTGTGTCGGCGCGGTGGCGTTGTTCCCGAACCTGCCGGGCATCGCGGGTGCGTTGCTGGCGGCCGGGTTGTTCCAGTCCGGGGTGCTCGTGACGCGGAGTCTGGTGCTGCGCGAACGGCTTCCCGTCGGTGCGCACGCGGCCGGGTTCTCGATGATGTACGCGGTGACCGGCGCGGGCTACGGGCTGACGGCGGTCGTCGCCGCGTGGGCGTTGCACGTCGGCTCGCCGATCTGGGCCGTTTTCGGTGGTGTGGCAGTGACTCTGGTCCTGACAGCGATCAGCGCGGCTGCCGAGAAACGACAGCCGCGCTGATTTAGGGACTAGTGCTCACCCGCGGTAGAAGTTGCCCTGGGTCTGCACGTTCAGCTCGTCCGTGCGGAAGAACTTCGCGACGAACGTGCGCGGGTCGCGCATGTCGATCACGTCGAAGCCGCGGCCCATCTCCGAGGAGTAGATGTAGCCGTTGTACCAGTAGGTCGACCACGTGCCGCCGGACGCCTTGTTCGGCATCGGGCCGCGCTCGAAGAAGCCGATCTCACGCGGCTTGCTCGAGTTCGTGAAGTCCCACACCGAGACGCCGCCCTGGTACCAGGACTGCACCATGATGTCCTTGCCGGGCACGGGGATCAGCGAGCCGTTGTGGGCGACGCAGTTCTCCGAGTCGGCCTGCATGCGCGGGATCTTGTAGTAGGACTTGAACTCCAGCTTGCGGTTCTTGCCCTTGCCGACGATGTCGTAGATGCCGTTGGCACCACGCGTCTGGCCGATCTTCTCGTTGCACGTCGCCGCGCCGCCGCCACCGAGCTCGTCGGTGAAGACGACCTTGGTGCCGTTGTTGTTGAACGTCGCCGAGTGCCAGAACGCGAAGTGCGCGTTGTCCTGGACCCGGTTGATCTCCACCAGGTTCTCGCGGTCGGAGATGTCCCACAGCACGCCGTCACCCATGCACGCGCCGGCCGCGAGGTCGAGCTGCGGGTAGACGGTGATGTCGTGGCAGCCGGTCGTGGCGGAGGTGTAGCCGTGCTCGATGTCGCCCGGCACACCGTTGTTGCCGCCGTCCGGGAAGAGCACCGGGGCCTTGAGCAGCGAGGCCTGGGCCGGGTTCTTCACCGGAACCTTGACGATCGAGATCTTGTCGTGCGGCGGCTGGCAGTCCGGGAACGTGGCGTTGGGCGAGTAGGAGGAGACGTAGAGGTACACGTCCTTCTTGTTCTTGCCCGGCACCAGCGTGTGGGTGTGCGAACCGCAGTCGGTCTCGACGGCGGCGACGTACTTCGGGGCCGCCTTGTCGGTGATGTCGAAGACCTTGATGCCCTCCCACGAATCCTTGATCGTCGCGGGCTGGGGCGTGCTGTTGCAGGAGTTGTCGGTGCGCGACGAGTCGGTCGACAGGAACAGCAGGTTCCCGTACACCGAGACGTCGTTCTGCGAGCCGGGGCAGAGCACCGAGCTCTTGATCTTCGGCGCCCGCGGGTTGCGGATGTCGTAGATGGTGAAGCCGTTGTAGTTGCCGACGAACGCGTAGTTGTCCTGGAACGCGATGTCGGTCTGCGTCTGATCGAGCGGAGCCACCTTGTCCAGGTGCGAGACCAGGACCATGTTTCGGCTTCGGCTGATCTCGTTCTCACCCGGGATGCCGTTGACCGCCTCGGCCTGGGACTCGAGCTGAGCCTCGCTCAGTCCCGCGCCGTCGGACGGCAGGTCGGGTTCGGCGGACGCGGTCGCTGTCAACGTTGACAGCGTCAGCGCGAGCGCCCCCAGAATCGCGAAAGGCGTTCTGCGCCGCCGGGCCGTTTCGCGTGAAGTCACTGCTCATACCCCCTCAGAACGGGTTGATGTTGGCGAGTATGACCCGTTCGCCTTGCTAAGGGCCAGCGTCTTTCGGAGGGTATTGTGCGGTTCATGCGTTCTGGGGTGGTGGGGCTTGTCGTCGTGTTCGCGCTGATCACGGGCTGTACATCGGAGCCTGATGCAGCGCCGGTCATCGCGCCGGACACGCCTGGCGGGTCGGCGCAGACGCTGGCACCGTCGGACGCCTCCCGTGCGATCCCGCCACCGCCGAACGACGCCGACAAGCTCTACGTGGCGATGATGATCGTCCACCACGAGCAGGCGCTGGCCATGACGCGGTTCGCCCCAGAGCGTGCGCAGAACGAAACGGTGAAAGGCCTGGCGGACCGCATCCGGTACAGCCAGGAGCCCGAGATCGGCGCCATGAAGCAGTGGCAGCGGACGTTCAACGTGGTGGGCGGGCACGAGGACCACGGTTCGATGCCCGGCATGGCCACGCAGGACCAGCTGAACGCGCTGGGTGCCGCGCGGGGCAAGGACTTCGACCGGATGTTCCTGGAGCTGATGATCAAGCACCACGAGGGTGCGATCAAGATGGCGACGGACGTGAAGGGTGCCGGGACCAACGTTCAGGTCGAGGAGATGGCGGACGACGTGATCGCCGTGCAGACCGACGAGATCAACCGGATGAAGGCTCTGCTTCCCACGCTGTGAGACGGCTGCGGGCCTTGGCGACGTCGGCGTGGCCCAAGCCCTCGTAGATTTCGAGCGCCTCCTCCCACGCCTGTCGCGCCTCGATGAGCTCGTCGTTCGCGAGGCAGGTGTCGCCGAGGTTCACCAGGGTCGTGGCGACCTGGAACTGCTCCCCGATGGCGGCGAACACCTGCCGCGACTCGCGGTAGTGCGTGATCGCACCGGCGAAGTCGCCGACGTGGTGCAGGTTGAAGGCGATGCTGTCGAGTGTGTTGGCCTCCCCGAACCGGTCACCGCCCGCGCGGAGCAGGGCGAGCGCCTTCCTGCAGTGGTCGAGGGCATCGGCGTGCCGGCCGATCAGTCCGTGCACCCAGCCGACGTGGTTCAACGCGCCGGCGAGCTCGACGTCGGTCGTGGCCAGTTCCAGCGCGCGTCGCGCGTGGTGCAGTGCCTGGGACAGATCACCCCTGGCTTCGTTCAGCGCGGCCAGGGCGCGGTGGATCCGGCCCTGCCCGTCCTTGAGGCCGTGGCGTTCGTACAGGCCGAGGCTCTGGGTCAGATGCGCTGACGCCGCGGAGAGGTCGTTGATCCGCTCGTGGACGTGGGCGAGGGTGTGATGGAGGCGTGCTGCCGCGCGATCGTCCCCGGCTCGTTGGGCGGCGGCGAGCCCGGAACGGAGGACCGCGATCCACTCGTGCCATCGGCCCGACCGGTTCAGGTGGATGCCCAGGCACCACGTGATTTGCCAGGCGTGCCGGTCGAAGCCCTTGTCGGCAGCCGCTTTGCTCAACGCGATCATCACGTCGGCCTCCTCGGCCAGCCACTTCAGGCACGCGTCATCGCCGTGGGGGCGTTCGGCGACGACGCCGTCGGCCGGCGGCGGGAGGGTGAAGGGCCGCCGGTGTGAGTAGAGCTGCATGTCCGCGGCGTACGCGGTGTGCAGGTAGTGGTCGAGCAGGCGGTGCAGGGCCTCTCGTCCTTCGTCTTCACCGACGAGGTCGTGAGCGTGCGCGCGGACGAGGTCGTGCAGCTCGAACCGGCCCCCGGTCTCCGTGACGAGGTTCGCGGCGACGAGTTCGTTCAACGGCGGTGGTGAACCCGCGAGGCTGATCGCGGCCGCCGTGGACACGCCCGGGCCCGGATGCACGCCCAGCAGCCGGAAGAGGCGTTGCGCGGCAACGGAAAGCCGTTGGTATGACCAGTCGAACACCGACCGGATGCTCGTGGGCTCCTCGCCGGTGTCCAGGAAGTCGAGCACGTGGTCGTGCGCGAAGTCGTCGGCGAGGGCGGCGAGCGAGTGTTGCGGGTCGGTGCGCGCCGCCACGATCGCGAGCGCCAGTGGCAGGCCACCGCAGCGTGCGGCGAGCCGGGCGAGCGCTTGGGGCTCGGCTGTGGCGCGGGCGCCGATGCGTTGCGCCAGTACCTGTTGCGCCTCCGCGTCGCTGAGCACGTCGAGTCGCAGGCTGGTGGTGCCCGCGAGGTCGTCCATCCGGTTGCGGCTGGTGATCACGACACGGCAGGCGGGGTCGTCTGGAAGCAGTGGCCGGACCTGGTCGGCGTCGCGCGCGTTGTCGAGCAGGAGCAGCATGTGCTTGCCGCGCAACAACGTCCGGTAGAGCTCCGCTTGTTCGTCGGTACCGGTGGGCATGATCTCGGGCCGAACGCCGAGCGCACCGAGGAAGCTCCGGATGGCGTCCTCCGGACGTGCCGGTGCGGTCGGGTCGAAGCCTCGCAGGTTCACGTGCAGCTGCCCGGCCGGGAACTCGGTCTCGTTCGCCCACTGCAGCGCGAGCGTCGTCTTGCCGGCACCTCCCACGCCGCTGAGCACGGTAACCGGGCCGGACCGGTGCAGCGCGGCGAGTTCGCGGTCGCGGCCGGTGAACTGGGAGGGACGAGCGGGGACCTGGCGCGGGACTGGTACGAGTGCCTGGACGGCCTCACGTTCGGCGGCCAGGCTCACGGCCGTCGCCCGGACGGCGTCGATGCCTTCGAACGGCTTGCCACGCCACAACGTGAGCGCCTCGGCGTATCGGCCCTGGTCGCGCAGCGCGCGGAAGTCGAGCAGGTCCGAGTCTGTGACGTGGGCGAGGTAGCCGGTCTCGTACGTGTGGATGCAGCTGGCGTGGCCCAGCGCTCGCCGGAGCCTGCTGACCGCGGTGCGCACGGCCTGTGTCTCGCCGAGCTCGTGCAGGGGGACGACCTGGTTCGCGTTGGCCACGAGGACTGCCAGCAGGTCACGCCCGCGTCCGGCGGGTAGTGCGATCGGCCGACCGGCGACCTCTGCCGCGAACGGCCCGAGGACCAGGAAGCGAATATCCCCCATACGGGCGAGTATCGCCTACTCGGTGCGCTGTTGTGGCAGCACGAGGTCCTCGGCGTGCTCGAACGTCTCGACGGCGTTGCCCGTGACGTGCCGGGCGATGCCGCGGTTGCGCTTGTGCGCCTCGCGGAACGAGTCGGACGCGACCCAGGCGCGGAAGTGCTCCTCGGACTCGAACTCGTTCACCGACACGTAGGGCTGGTCGTCCTTGGTCGGCTTGAGCAGCGTGCTGCGCAGCAGGCCGGGCACGCCGGGCAGGAACGTGCGCATGTTGCTGCGGAAGTGGGCCTCGAACTCCTCTGCCCGCTCGGCGGGGACGAACAGGCGGTTCGTTGCGATGAACACGGGCCCTCCTTGATTCCGACGCTCTGTCGGGAACTATTCCAACACTCCGTCGGGAAATCAAGCGCGATACGATCCGGGTGTGCCGAGGATCAGCGCAGACACCGTGGCCGAGCACCGCGCCAACAGGTTGCGCGCCCTGCTGGACGCGGGGCGCGAGATCGTGGCGACCGAAGGGGCGGAGGCGCTGACGCTCGCGTCGCTGGCCAGACGGGTCGGGTTGTCGCGGCCGAGCCTCTACGAGTACTTCCGGTCGCGTGAGGAGCTGGTCGCGGCGATCGTGTCGGACGCGCTGCCGGAGTGGGCGGACAAGCTGGAGGACGCGGTCAACGGTGCTTCGACCGTGCCCGCGAAGATCGAGGCGTACCTGCGCACCGAGCTGGCGATCATCACCGACGGCAGCCACGGGGCGGTGGTGGCCCTGTCCGCGCACACGTTGCCGGACTCGTCGCGCGAGCAGATCAGGGCCGAGCACGAACGGTTGCTGGCGCCGCTGGTCGGGGTCTTCACAACCGCTGGGGTGCAACGGGCGCAGCTGCGGGCGATGCTCGTGCACGCCATGGTCGAGGCGACGTCGCGGATGATCACGCCGGGGCGCACCGACCACAACGAGGCGGTCATCCAGACGTTGCTCGACCAGGTCGTGCACGGGCTCGATCAACGGATCTAGCTGAACGGGACTGTGCTGCCGTGGCGGACCAGTTCGCCGTAGTGCTCTGGTTCGACCGGGTTTTCCGCGAGGTCCAGGAGTGCGGTCGCGGCCTGGGCCGGGGTCGGAGCGGTGCTGACGTCCCACCACAGCGCGGACGTCGGCGTGTTGATCATTCCTGGGCAGACGGCGGCGATCAGGATGCCTTTTGCCAGGTCCTCTTCACGGCGTTGTGCTGCCAGCACGCGGACTGCCGCGACCTGGCCGATCTTCGACGGGATGTTCACGAAGCCGGGCCACGCGCCTGCCTTGGCCCGGCCGTCCTTCACCTCGTCGCGCCAGAGCGCGATCTGCTCGTCGATCTCGTCCAGAGTGGACGGTCGGGTGAACCGCTTGTGCAGCACCGGGGCCAGGTGGTGGAGGGTGCCGAGCGAGCTGGCGACGACGAGCAGCCTGCCGTTGTCGTTGAGCAGCGGCGCGAAGGCTTTGAGCAGCCTGGTGGTGCCGAAGTTGTTGACCTGGGTGTAGTGGTCGACGATCTCGCGCGGATCGTCGTCGGGTCCGACGCGCATCACCGCGTTGCCGAACACGATGTCGATGCCGCCGTGGCGTTCCTGGATCTGTTGTGCGACACGGCTTGCGGCGTTGGGGTCCGCGACGTCGAGCAGTTCGCCGCGGACCTTGGCGCCGCCGCCGGGCATGGACTGGACGGCGGTCGTCACGCGGTTCATGTCGCGGCCGGTGAGGTAGACGGTGTCGGTGGGCGCCAGGCGTTGGGCCAGGCCTTCCACCAGGGCCAGCCCGAGGCCCTGGGTGGCGCCGGTGACGAGTGCGACTGTCATTTCAGGCCTTCGCGAGGAGGGTTTCGGAGTACGTCCAGAGGCGCTCGGCGGCGTCCGGGTCGAGGGCGTAGCGGGCGACACCCTGCATCGGCGGGGCCTCGCCGCGGCGGTCGACGGTGCGGGCTTCGTGGCAGTCGTTGAAGTAGCGGCCGCCGATGCCTTCGAGCAGCGGTGAGGTCGCGACGAGGACCGACGTCGCGGCGCCTTGTTCGGCCGTCTTGATCAGCGCTGGGTCGACGGTGCTCGCGCCGTCGAGGTGGCGCTGCAGGTTCGTGAAGATGGCGCCGGGCATGACCGCGTTCGCGGTGATCCCGTCGCTCGCCCAGCGGCGGGTGGCCTCGACCGTGAACAGGACGTTCGCGGTCTTGCTCTGGCCGTAGGCGAGCCACGGGTCGTAGCGGCGGAACGCGAAGTTCACGTCGTCGAAGATCACGGGGGACTGCATGTGGGCGGTGGACGTGACGGCGACGATGCGGGCTCCTTCCGTCGCGAGTGCCTCGTGCAGGCCGGTGGCCAGGGCGAAGTGGCCGAGGTGGTTGGTGGCGAACTGCCATTCCCAGCCCTGCTCGGTGTACTGCTCCGGGGTCGCCATGACGCCGGCGTTGTTGATCAGGATGTGCAGCGGGCCTTCCCACTTCTGGGTGAACTGCGCGATGGACGCGAGGTCGGTCAGGTCGAGGTGGGCGACCTTCGCGTCGCCGCCGATGTCCTGCGCGGTCTTCTCGCCCGCGGCGACGTCGCGGACGGCCAGGGTGACCTCGGCGCCCGCGCCGGCCAGTGCTCGCGCGGTCTCGACGCCGATGCCGGAGGACGCGCCGGTGACGATCGCGCGCTTGCCGGTCAGGTCGATGCCTTCGACCACTTCGGCCGCGGTGCTGCTGAATCCGAACTGGGTTTTGCTCACGTCTTCGACGCTAGGCTCGTCGAAGCCATGCGGGTAGCGAAAGTTCGTCAACCAGGGTATGCGTGAACGTCATGAGCTTCACCGATGCCTCGCTGGTTGCGCTGAGGGTGTTCCGCGAGGTGGCCGAGCGGGGGACGCTGACCGCGGCCGCCTCGGCGCTGGGGTACACGCAGTCGGCGGTCTCGCGGCAGATCGCGGCGCTGGAACGGGCGGCCGGGGTGCCGTTGCTGGAGCGGCGGTACGACGGCGTGCGGCTCACGGCGGCTGGACGGCTCGTGCTGCGCCGTGCGGCCGTGGTGGTCGATCAGGTCGATGCTGCCGCACGAGAGCTCGCGGGTTTGCCGGAGGAGGACGCGAGCACGTTGCGCCTTGGGTGGTTCGCGACGGCCGGGGCGTGGCTGGTGCCGCCGGCGCTGGTGGAGTTGAAGCGCACTCACCCGTCCATCACGGTCGTGACGCGGGAGGGCAGCACGCCGGCGTTGGTGCGCGCGCTGCGAGCAGGCACGGTGGACATCGCGGTGATCTCGTCGTCGCCGCCGTTTCGCGCGCCTGATGACGAGACGCCCGCGCTGGAGGTCGAGGTGCTGGCCGAGCGGAGTCTGCGGGTAGCGGTTCCAGCTGCGCATCCGTTGGCGCGCAACGATTTTGTGGACATCGCCGATCTGCGGGGGCAGCGGTGGATCTCCGGGCCCGGCGACCAGCTGGTGATGGGGGTGTGGCCCGGACTGGACGAACGGCCGGTGGTCGCGCACACGGCGCGGGACTGGCTGGCGAAGCTGCAGCTGGTCGCGGCGGGGCTGGGGATCACGACGGCTCCCGCGGCTCTGGCCGGGGTGGTGCCTGACGGAGTGCGGATCCTGCCGGTGCGGGGCGGGCCCGCTGAGCAGCGGCAGGTGCTGCTGGCGCGACTGCCTGGGCCGATGCCGGAGCCGTTGGCGCGGCTGGCGGCTGTGCTGAGGGCTGGGGTGGTGGAGCAGCGGCATCAACCGATCGGTTGATCCGGGAGTCGCTGCTCGATCGATGATCTTCGGGGTGCGTTCTCCGAGTCTTGTCGTATGGCAATCATCGAAGTGCGCGACCTCGGCAAGAGGTACGGGCCCCGCGTGGCGGTGGACTCGGTCTCGTTCGAGGTCGCCGAGGGGGAGATCTTCGGCATTCTCGGGCCGAACGGGGCGGGCAAGACGACGACCGTCGAGTGCGTGTCCGGGCTGCGGGCGCCGGACCGGGGGAGCGTGTCGGTGCTGGGGCGGGCGCCTGCCGACGTGCGGGCCGCGATCGGGGTGCAGCTGCAGGCTTCCGAGCTGCCCGAACGGATGCGGGTGGGCGAGGCGTTGTCGCTGTTCTCGTCGTTCTACCCGGCTCCTGCCGACTGGTCCGGGCGGTTGGGGCTTTCCTCGCACCTGAAGGCGGAGTTCGGGCAGCTGTCCGGTGGGTTGAAGCAGCGGTTGTCGATCGCGCTGGCGTTGGTGGGGGCGCCGCGGGTGGCGATCTTGGACGAGCTGACGACCGGGCTGGACCCGCAGGCGCGGCGGGACACGTGGTCGGTGATCGAGGACGTGCGGGCGGCCGGGGTGACGATCCTGCTGGTCACGCACTTCATGGAGGAGGCCGAGCGGCTCTGCGACCGGGTGGCGGTGTTCCGCGCCGGGCGGATCGCCGCGGTGGACACGCCTTCCGGGCTGGTGTCGCGTGTGGACGGTTCGTGCCGGGTCCGGTTCGTGCCTTCCGCTGCTCTGGACGTCGCGGCTTTGGAGGCGTTGCCGGAGGTGTCCTCGGTTTCCGCGGTGGGGGAGCAGGTCGTCGTGAGCGGGTCGGAGAACCTGCTGCACGCGGTGACTTCCCTGCTGGCGCGCAGGCAGATCGTGGCGCGGCAGCTCCGGGTCGACCAGGTATCGCTGGACGACGCTTATGTTCGGCTGACTGGGGGTTCTTCAGATGTTGCGGATCATTGAGATCGAGGCGCGGCTGTTCGTTCGCGATCGGCTGAACTCGTTGTTTTCTCTGGTTTTCCCGGCGCTGTTGCTGCTCGGGCTCGGGGCGGTGCCGGCGTTGCGGACGCCCGATCCGCAGTTCGGCGGGCTCCGGTTCATCGACAGCTACCTGTCGTCGATCATCGTGTTCACGTTGGTGTTCATCGGGATCAACCGGGTGCCCGCGGTCGTGGCGACCTATCGGGAGAAGGGCGTGCTGCGCCGGCTGGCCACGACGCCCATGCATCCGGCCCGGTTGCTCGTCGGGCAGCTGGTCGTCAACTTCGCCGCGGCGATCTTGTCGGTGCTGCTGACTATCGTGGTGGCGTACGTCGTTTTCGACGTCGACCTGCCTCACCATCCGCTCGGCCTGGCGTGTGCCGTGCTCTTGGGAGGCACTGGGACGTTGGCGCTGGGTCTGGTGATCGCCGCACTGGCCCCGAACGCGCGAGCGGCCGGTGGCTGGGCGACGGTGGTGTTCATGCTGCTCATGTTCTTGGGTGGCGTGTACCTGCCGCGGTTCATGCTGCCCGCGGTTGTGGTGAAGATCGGCTCGTACTCGCCTCCGGGTGTGGAGGCGCTGCAACAGGCGTGGCTCGGCACCGCGCCGGACTGGAGGCATCTCGCGATCATGGGGCTGGTGAGCCTCGTGGCGGGTACCGTCGCGGCCAGGACTTTCCGCTGGGAGTAGCTCGTGGACATGCCCGCGTTGGACAGGTGGGAGCGCAGGCTCGGGTTCGTCGGGCGCGTGATCCCGTACTTCGTGCTGACCGTGACCACGGTGCTGTACGCGATCTTCACGACGCAGTCCGCTTCGGAGCAGTGGTTCACCTACGGCGTGGTGGTGTGCGGCTTCGGGTGGATGCTGTGGTGGTTCACGCTGCACCCGTCGTGGCACAGCCGCCCGGAGCTCATGGCCGTGTTCCTCGGTGGCATGGTCGTGTTCTACGCGGTGCTGGGCCTGCAGGAGCACTGGTTCGGCGCGGTGTCGTACGCGGTCTACATCTACGCGAGCGAACTGCTGCGCGGCCGCTGGATGTTCGTGGTGGTGGCGGTGACCGCCGGCCTGGCGGCGCTGTCGCTGTTCGGCGGCTACCCACCCGCGGGCGAGGAGGCGGCCTTCTGGTTGCTGCTGCTCGTCTTCGTGGTGCTCGCGTGCACCTTCACGTTCGTGGGCCACGTGACAACTGAACAAGCCAGGCTGCGCAAGGAGTTGCTGGAGGAGAACGAGGGCCTGCACGCCCAGCTGCTGGTGCAGGCGCACGAGGCGGGCGTGCAGGACGAGCGCCACCGCCTGGCCGGCGAGATCCACGACACGCTGGCGCAGGGCCTCACGGGCATCATCACGCAACTCTCGGCGGCATCCGCTGCCGACTGGGAGCACCGCGTGTCGGTGGCGGCTTCCTTGGCCCGGTCGAACCTGGCCGAGGCCCGCCGCTCGGTGCACGCGCTGCGCCCGCCGGCCCTGGACTCCGCCGCCTTGCCCGAGGCGCTGGACGAGGTGGCTTCGGGTTGGTCCACTGTGTACGGCGTGCCGGTCTCGGTGACGCTGACCGGCGACGTGCGCGTGATGCACCCGGAAGTCGAGGTGGCCCTGCTGCGCACCGCCCAGGAAGCCCTGGCGAACGTGGCGAAGCACGCCTCGGCGTCCCGCGTGGGCCTGACTTTGTCCTACATGGAGGACGTGGTGACCCTGGACGTGCGCGACGACGGCGTGGGCTTCGACCTGGCCTCCCCGTCGTCGGGCTTCGGCCTGCCCGCGATGCGCCACCGCGTGCACCGCCTGTCCGGCGCGCTCTTCGTGGAGTCGGAGCCGGGGTCGGGCACGGCGATCTCGGCGAGGATGCCGGCGTGACGAGTGGGGTTTTGTGTTGGCGAGAGTCGTGTCCGGATCAGGTGCGACGTGAGCGGCGCGGTGGCGGGTGTGCTGTCTGCTCTGGTTCCTGCAGGACGCGGATGGTGGAGGTGCGTGCATGATCCGGCTGGTGATCGTCGACGACCACCCGGTGGTGCGCGACGGGCTGCGCGGCATGCTGGCGTCTGCGGACTTCGAGGTCGTGGGCGAGGCGGCATCAGGCGACGAGGCCGTGGCGGTCGTGACGGCTCTCAGCCCCGACGTCGTGCTGATGGACCTGCGCATGCCGGGTTCCGACGGCCTCTCCGCGATCGAACGGCTGCGCACCCATCCGTGTCGCGTGCTGGTGCTCACCACCTACGACACGGACCGGGACGTGCTGCCCGCGATCAAGGCGGGTGCCACGGGCTACCTGCTCAAGGACACTCCGCGCGACGAACTGCACCGGGCGATTCGCTCTGCTCATGCGGGCGAGGCGGTGTTGTCGCCCGCGGTGGCCACGCGGCTGCTGGGGCAGGTGCGCGAGCCTGCCGAGGAGCCGTTGTCGGCGCGTGAGCTGGACGTGCTGGCGTTGGTGGCGCGCGGGTCCACGAACCGGGCGGTGGCGGCGGCGTTGTTCATCAGCGAGGCGACGGTGAAGACGCATCTGCTGCACGTCTACGCGAAGCTCGGGGTGTCGGACCGGGCGGCCGCGGTGGCGGTGGCGTACGAGCGCGGACTGCTCAAGACCCAGCAGCGGTGATGGTGCCGGAGTGGTACCGCGACAAGCCGTTGGTGGACGGGGCGGAGCTGTTGTCCGAGCCGTTGTTCTGGCTGAACCACCTGGCGGCGTGCATGCCGGAAGGCGCGCACGCGATGGCGTTCGGCGCGGACTGGGAAGACGCCGAGGAGTTCTACCTGGAGCGGATGGCGTCGCCGGACGAGTGGCCGGTCATCACCGCGGATCTGCCGGGCGGCAACGCCATCCAGGTCGTGCACCGCAACTTCGACGGCGACATGGGCGTCGACTACCTGTTCTCCACGCCGAGCTGGAGTGAGGAGTCGACGCTCGCCGAAGGCTCCTTCACAGGGCCTGGGCTGGCTTGGCACGAACTGGAGCGGTTGCCTGAACATCTGTTGTTGCTGTTCCCGATGCTCGGTGACGAGTCGGTACCCGATCACGCGGTTGATCTGGTCGCCGCAGCACTCGCGGAGGTGGGAGCGCCGCGTGAGCTGGCCGGCGCGTTGCTGGAGCAGCAGGGGATGGCGGGCAAGGCCGAGTCGCGCGAGCGGGGCGGTGTCTGGATCTGCGACAGCGGCTACAGCCCGCGGTGTCCGCACAACGATTTCGCGCTCGAACCTGAGCGGCTGGCCGCGGTGAGTGCGGCGCTGAACTGAGGCGGGACGTGCCGGGCCTGGTGGTGGTCAGGCCCGGTGAGTGACGAAGTCGCCGGTTCCCCCGCGGCGGGACCACTTCGGTTGGTCCCGCCGCCTGCGGCAACTCCCCCTTGCCACTCCCTCACCCCTCGCGCTGTAGGAACTCGCGCCAGTCTCCTAAATACGAGATGTCTCGAATGTCACCCGATTGGAGCAACGCAGCGTCGTCGAGGACGGCGTCGCGCAGCACGGTGGCCAGGGCGGCGCTGCCGTCTTCCAGTTCGATGACGCCGATTTCCAGCTCCGGGGGTTCGGCCGGGACGAGGTGGTCGCGGAGGATCCGCAGCGGCAGGTCGTAGAGCTCACCGACCACGGACGCCGAGCCCGACTCGTGCATCGCGGGGAAGCTGCCCCGCACCGAGAAGTACCGGTACTTCGGGGCACTGCGGGCTCGGCACACCATCGGCGTGCCCTGGAGCTGTGAGTGCAGCGGTCCGCCCCGCATGCCGCCGCCGTTGAGAAAGATCAGTGCCATGACTCTCCTGGTCTCGGTGGATGGGGGAGGACAGATCGGTCAGCGGCAGGCCGGTGCCGCCGTGCCGCAGAGCGACGAGCTCGGCCGCGATCGAGACCGCGGTCTCCGCCGGGCTGCGGCCGCCGAGGTCGAGGCCGATCGGGGAACGAAGGCGGGCCAGAGCCGACGACGGAACACCGGCAGAGCGAAGGCGTTCGAGACGTTCGGCGTGTGTGCGACGGGAACCGAGAGCGCCCACGAACGCCAGCGGCATCGCAAGCGCTTCCCGCAGAACGGGGATGTCGAACTTCGGGTCGTGGGTGAGCACGACGACGGCGGTCGACGAGTCGGTGTGGGTGGACGCGAGGTAGCGGTGCGGCCAGTCGACGACGACCTCGTCAGCGGCCGGGAAACGTTCGGGGGTGGCGAACACGGGCCGGGCATCGCACACCGTCACGTGATAGCCGAGGAACTTGCCGATCTCGGCCACGGCGGCGGCGTGGTCGATGGCGCCGAACACCAGCAGGCGTGGTGCGGGCATCCAGGACTCGGTGAAGACCCGATCCTCACAGGAGAATCGCACTGACACCGGGTAGCCGGTCACAGAGGCCTGAAGGGCGGCGCGCAACCCGGGAGAGTCCCGCTGCACCAGGACGTCCAGCGAACCTCCGCAGGTCAGGCCGACAGCGAAAGCCGTGTCGTCGGAGTAGCCGAAGGAGGCGAAGGCGGGCTCACCGGAAGCAAGCACCTGACACGCCAGGTCGTAGACCTCGGCCTCCACACAACCGCCGGACACGCTGCCGATCACCTGACCGGAGGGGCCGACCGCCATCGCGGCGCCGACCGGACGGGGTGCGCTGCCTCGCACGGCCACCACCGAGGCGACCGCGAAGCGTTCCCAGGACAGCAGAGTCGGTGCCAGGTCGCGCATGAGACCTCCAGAGGAAAGGCGGTTCGGCCAGGTGGCCGCCTGGCCGAACCACGCGGGATCACTTGCCGGTGATCACGTCCACGCCGAAGTAGACGGCGAACATCAGGGCGAGCCCGGTCATGAGCCAGCCGGGCCAGCGGCCCTTGCAGATGCGCAGCACGACGTAGGACACGAGGCCCGCGCCGATGCCGTTGGTGATCGAGTAGGTGAACGGGATGATGGCCACGGTCAGGAACACCGGGATGGTGAAGTCCGTTTCGTGCCAGGGGATTCGGCGGATCTGGGTCATCATCAGGCCGCCGATCACCACCAGCGCCGGTGCGGCCGCCTGAGCGGGCACGACGGTGGCCAGCGGCGTGAAGAGCAGTGCTACCAGGAACAAGCCGCCGGTGACCACGGACGCGAGACCGGTCCGGGCGCCTTCGCCAACGCCCGCGGCCGACTCCAGGAACACCGTGTTCGGAGCTGAACCCGTTACGCCACCGGCGATCGCACCGGCGCCGTCCACCATGAGGATCTTGCCCATGCCCTCCACGCGGCCGTCCCGCGTGAGGCCCGCCTCGTCCGACACCGAGGTGATCGTGCCCATGGCGTCGAAGAAGCCGGACAGCACCAGGGTGAACAGGAAGATCGTCGCGGCGATCACACCGGCCGAGACGAAGCCGCCGAACAGGTCCACGCGACCGAACAGGCCGAAGTCGGGCGAGCTGACCACGGACGAGGGCAGCGACGGCGTCACGAGCCCCCAGCCCTTGATCGTGAAGACCGAGTTCACCACCACGGCCACCACGGTCGCGACGACGATGCTGATCAGCACCGCGCCCGGCACACCGCGCGCCATCAGGACGATCATCAGCAGCAGGCCCAGGCAGAAGATCACGATCGGCCAGCCGCTGAGGTGGCCGTCGAGGCCCATCCGCACCGGAACGGTCGAACCCACCGCGTCGGGCGTGCGGGTCACGAAACCGGCGGAAACCAGACCCACCAAAGCGATGTAGAGGCCGATTCCGACGGTGATCGCGATCTTCAACGGCTCGGGGATCGCGTTGATGATGCGTTCACGGACGCCCGAGGCCGCCATCACGACGATGCAGAGGCCTTCGAGCACCACCAAGCCGAAGGCCTGAGCCCACGTCATGGTCGGCGCCATCTGGAACGCCACGACGCCGTTGACGCCCAAACCGGCGGCCAGGGCCAGAGGTGCGTTGCCGATCAGTCCCATGAGGACGGTCATCACGCCGGCGGCCAGCGCGGTCGCGGTGGTGATCTCGGCGATGGAGAGCTTCGCGCCGGTGATGTCGGCGGAAGCGCCGAGGATCAGCGGGTTCAGCAGCACGATGTACGACATCGCGACGAAAGTCGTGATACCGCCCCGTACCTCACGGCCTAACGAGCTGCCGCGTTCGGTGATGCGGAAGAACTGGTCGAGGGCCGACGTCGATTGTCGGCTCCGCAGTTGAGTCATGGTGGACGGCCTTTCCCATGCCGGTGGGCGCGTTCCAACGCCGGAACGCGTTTAGCTACAGCTCCGGTCAGCAAGACAGGCTTTTGGCCGTCAGTAGTCGATACGAGTCGCGAGCGACGTCCACGCGGTAAACGGGGCGTTGTCCTCGCCTGTGGAGATTTGAAGCACCGGCAGGTCCCACTCGTCGCGGGACTTGCTGAAGAGCTCGTAGAACTCGCGGTCGTCGAACCCGGCGGCGGCCGCGTCGTGGCGGTCGGCGGCGTAGACGACCCTGTCCACCCGCGCCCAGAGCGCGGCGGACAGGCACAGGGGACACGGCTCGCACGAGGAGATGAGCGTGCAGCCGGTCAACTTGAAGTCACCGAGCGCCTGGCAGGCCGCGCGGATCGCGACGACCTCGGCGTGGGCGGTGGGGTCCAGGGTGGGGGTCACCTGGTTGACGCCCGTCGCGATGACCTGTCCGTCACGGACGATCATCGCGCCGAACGGGCCACCGCCGGAGGCCACGTTGCGGGTGGCCAGGTCGATGGTGGCGAGCAGATGTGCGTTCACAGCAAGAACTCCAGACGATCAGGTACCGGTGAGGTGTTCCGGGCGGACCGGGACGCGGGTGAGCGCCAGGCCGGTCGCCGCGCGGATCGCCGCCACGATCGCCGGGGTCGACGAGATGGTGGGCGGTTCGCCGACGCCCCGGATGCCGTACGGGGCATGGGGATCGGCGAGCTCGAGCACGTCGATGCTCATCGGCGGCATGTCGAGCACGGTGGGAATCAGGTAGTCGGTGAAGGACGGGTTGCGCACCTTGCCGCCGGAGGTCTGGATCTCCTCCATCACCGCGAGGCCGAGACCCTGGGCGGAACCGCCCTGGATCTGGCCCACCACGGCCTGCGGGTTCAGTGCTTTACCAACGTCCTGGGCGCAGTCGAGAGAAACGACGCGCACGAGACCGAGGTCGACGTCCACGTCGACGACCGCGCGGTGAGCCGCGAAGCCGTACTGGACGTGCGCATTGCCTTGTCCCGTAACGGGATCCAACGACTCAGTCGCGCGGTGCCGCCACTCGGTCGTCTCGTCGATCACTTCCGAGCCGATGTCGGTGCGTCCGGCCAGCTTGTCGCGTACCAACGCACAGGCAGCCTTGACCGCGCCACCGGTGACATAGGTCTGGCGCGAGGCCGAGGTCGAGCCGCCGTTGCCGATCGTGGTGTCCATCGGCAGCACGGTCACGCGCTCGATGCCGAGCTCGGTCCGCACGATCTGCTGCATGATCGTCACCAGGCCCTGGCCGACCTCGCAGGCAGCCGTGTGCACCGCAGCGGCCAACGAGCCGTTGACCATCGACACCCGCACGCGAGCCGTCGAGTAGTCGTCGTAGCCCTCGGAGAAGCAGATGTTCTTGATACCGACGGCATAACCGACGCCACGCACCACACCCTCGCCGTGCGTGGTGTTCGAGACACCACCGGGCAGCTCGCGGATGTCGGTAGACGTCCCGGCGGGCAAAGGCTTGTCCTGCACCAGCTTCAGCAGCTGCGCCACGGGTGCGGCCGAGTCGACCACCTGGCCGGTCGGCATCACGGAACCCTCGGTCATCGCGTTGCGCACCCGGACGTCGACCGGCGACATGCCGAGCGCCTCGGCCAGCTTGTCCATCTGGGTCTCGTAGGCGAAACCGGCCTGCACAGCACCGAATCCGCGCATCGCACCACACGGCGGGTTGTTCGTGTAGACGCCGTAAGCATCGATCGTGACGTTGTCGACCTCGTACGGGCCAACGCCCAGAGTCGCCGCGTTGGCCACGACAGCGGGAGTCGAGGAGGCGTAAGCACCGCCGTCCAGGTACATCCGCGTGCGGACGTAGACGAGCTTGCCGGTGTGGTCGGCGCCGTGCTCGTAGTACAAAACGGCCGGGTGCCGGTGCACGTGCCCGTAGAACGACTCTTCTCGGTTGTAGACCATCTTCACGGGCTTGCCGGTGTACAGCGCGAGAAGACACGCGTGCACCTGCATCGACAGGTCCTCGCGGCCACCGAACGCGCCACCGACTCCTGACAGCGTGAGCCGCACCTGATCCTGCGGCAGGCCCAAAGCGGCGGCGATCTGGTCGCGGTCCACGTGCAGCCACTGCGTCGCGATGTACAGGTCCACCGAGCCGTCAGTGGCCGGCACCGCGAGCCCGGACTCCGGCCCGAGGAACGCCTGGTCCTGCATGCCGACCTCGTATCGGCCGGTGACGACGACCTCGGCCTCGACGTCCTGCGAACCACGGCGGATCGGTACGTGACGCACCAGGTTGCCGCCAGGGTGCAAAGGGGTGTCGTCGACCGCCGTTTCCATGTCCACCACGGGTTCCAGCACGTCGTAGACCACGGCGATCTTCTTCATGGCCCGCAGCGCGGTCTCCGGGTGGTCCGCTCCCACCAACGCGATCGGCTCGCCCTGGTAGCGCACGACGTCGACGGCGAGCACCGGTTGGTCCTTGTGCTCCAAGCCGTACAGGTTCCGCCCAGGTACGTCCGAGTGCGTCAGCACCGCGTACACACCCGGCACCTTCAATGCTTCGGTGATGTCGACCGACACGATCTTGGCGTACGGGTGCGGCGAACGCAGGGTCGCGCCCCAGATCATGTCCTCGTGCCACAGGTCGGACGCGTAGGCGAACTCACCGCGCACCTTCAGGTTGCCGTCCGGGCGCTGCGGTGACGTCCCGATGCCACCCGACACCGCGGAGGTGAGTTCGGCGGGAGTGAGGGTCATCGCGCTGCCTCCTGAAGCTTGGCGCTGGCCGAGGAAAGCTCACGGGCCAGCTCGTCGGTCGACGCCGTCCGCAGAACCCCGTCCCGCACCACGACCTCGCCGCCCACGATCAACAGTTTCAACGGCGGGGGAGTGCCCAGAACCAGTGCCGCCACCGGGTCCGCGATGCCCGCGTAGTCCATTCCGGACAGATCCCAGACCGCGAGGTCCGCGACCTTGCCCGGCTCGATCGAGCCCAGCGAGTCGTCCCGGCCGAGGCACCGCGCGCCACCCATCGTGGCCATCCACAACGCCTGCCGGACGTCCAACGCACGAGGCCCGCCTCGCTGACGTGCCTGGTGCAACGCGGCCCGCAGCTCGACGACCAGCCCACCGTCCTCATTGGACGCGGCGCCGTCGACCCCGAGCCCGACCGGCGCGCCGGCGTCCAGCAGGTCGCGAACGGGCGCGATGCCGGTGCCGAGCCGCCCGTTGGACGTCGGGCAATGCGCGGAACCGGTTGAAGTCGCTCCAAGACGCTTCACCGCGTCCGACGACAGGTGCACGGTGTGGGCGAGCCACACGTCCGAACCCAGCCAGCCGAGCTGCTCGGCGTACTCGGTCGGCGTGCAACCGTTCTCCGCCAGGCACTGCTCTTCCTCGTCGAGGGTCTCAGCGAGGTGCGTGTGCAGCCGAACGCCGTGACGGCGCGCCAGAGAAGCAGCGCCGGTCATCAGCTCCCGCGACACCGAGAACGGCGAGCAAGGCCCGACCGCCACGCGAATCAGCGCGTCGTCCGCGGTCGAGTGGTAGTCGCCGATCGCCTGCTCGGTCGCGATCAACGCGGCCTCGGTGTCCTCGACCAGGTTGTCCGGCGGCAGCCCGCCATCGGACTGGCCGCGGTCCATCGACCCGCGGATCGCCTCCAGGCGGATTCCGATCCGGCGCCCCGCCGACACCAGCGCGTTGAACACGTCGCCGCCGGTGGAAGGGAAGACGTAGTGGTGGTCAGCGGCCAGCGTGCAACCCGTCAACGCCAGCTTCGCGAGCCCGGCGGACGCGGCAGCGTGCGTGACGGTGTCGTCGAGCCCGCGCCACACCGGATAGAGGGTGGTCAGCCACTCGAAGAGCGTCGCGTCCTGGGCCAATCCACGCGTCGCCCACTGGTAGAGGTGGTGGTGCGTGTTGATGAACCCCGGCGTGACCAGGCACGACGACGCGTCGACGTAGGTGTGGGACTCGTGTGGCCGAGGCGCCGGACCCGAACCGACCGAGACGATCCGGCCCTGGTCGACGACGACGTGGCCGGACGAGTGCTCAGTTCCGGACGAATCCACAGTGGACACCGCACAGCGGTCGAGGACGATCATCGGCGCGACGCCGCCAATCGCACTGCGTCCAGGATCTTCTCGTAACCCGTGCAGCGGCACAGGTTTCCGGCGAGCGCCTCGCGGATCTCCGGGTCGGAGGGGTTGGGCACCCGGTCGAGCAGGTCGTGCGCCTGCACGACCAGGCCGGGCGTGCAGAACCCGCACTGCACCGCGCCCGCCTCGACGAACGCCTCCTGCACCGGGTCCAGCGAGTCTCCGTCAGCGAGCCCCTCGACCGTCCGCACCTCGCGGTCCTGCGCCTGCCCGGCCGCGACCAGGCACGCGCACACCGGCACGTTGTCCAGGTAGACCGTGCAGGAACCGCACTCACCCTGCTCGCAGGCGTTCTTCGAGCCGGGCAGCCCGAGCCGCTCGCGCAGCATGAACAGCAGCGACTCGCCTTCCCACACGTCGTCGGCCTGGCGTTGCTCGCCGTTGACTGTGACATTCACGCGCATTGCTGCTCCCCGTCCAGAAGTTCCTGCCAGGCCCAGCCGAGCGTCCTGCGGGCCATCACTGCCAAAGCGTGCTTGCGATACGCCGCCGACCCGCGCACGTCGTCGATCGGTGACGCGGCCAGCGAGACGAGTTCGCCGAAACGGCGCTTCACCGAGTCCAGCAACGGCTTCGGGTTCCGGAAGTCCAGCTCCAGGGCCAGGAACTCCTCGGCCTGGTGCGCCCGGCGCGGCGTCGGAGCGGCGGAACCAACGGCCGCACCCACCCGGTTCTCGTCCGGGAACAGCGAGATCGCGAACGAGCACACCGCGATCACCATCGCGTTGCGCGTGCCGACCTTGGAGAACTGTTGTGGCCCCTTGGCAGGCGCGAGGTGCACCGCCACGATCAGTTCGTCCGGCTCCAGCGAGTTCCGCTTCACGCCGACGTAGAAGTCAGCAGCCGGGATCATCCGCGTCCCCCGCACGGAGGCAACCTCGATGACCGCGTCGGACGCCAGCAGCACCGGGTGCGTGTCGCCGGCGGGAGAGGCGGCGCCCAGGTTGCCGCCGACCGTGCCCCGGTTGCGGATCTGCGGCGACCCGACCGTGCGCGAGGCCATGGCCAGGCCGGGCAGCTCCGCACCGAGCTCGTCGATGATCCGCACGTACGGCACACCGGCGCCGATCCGCAGGCCCGGCGTCCACTCGCGGAGCTCGGGGATGCGCGTCAGGTCGAGCAGCGCGGCGGGACGGCGGTGGTCGTAGTTGAGCTCCACCATGACGTCCGTGCCGCCGGCGATCGGCACCGCGTCAGGGCGCTCCGCCTTGATCTCCAACGCTTCGGCGAGCGTCTCCGGTCGAAGGAAGTCCATCGTCAGCTACCTCGGTAGGTGGAGTAGGCGAACGGCGACAGCAGCAGCGGCACGTGGTAGTGCTGAGCCGGATCGGAGTAGTCGAAGGTGAGCACGACCTCGGGGAAGAACGGCGCCGCCTGCGAGGTGTCGAAGACCAGCCGGTACACCCCCGCCGCCAAGCCTTCACCCCATCCGGTGATCCGGCCATCGGCGTTCGTCTCAGCGGAACACACCTCGGTCCCGTCGCGGCGCTGCAGCGACACGGTGATGCCCGCGAACGGCCTGCCGCGTGCCGCGTCCAGCACGTGCGTGGAGATCGTCACTCGCCCTCCCATCTGGTTGTGAGCCAGTACACATAGCCACAGGTCCGAACCTCTACGGCCGGGACGCATGAATCAGCAGGCTCCTACACGTAACGAATTTGTGCTTTCCTACAAATGTCACCCGTTCTGGCTACGAATGGACGAAAGTGGCCTCCCATGTTGCTGTTGCGGACGTTGCTGCAGATGCCGGAACTGCGGCTGAGCCTGCACACGGGTGAGGACCAGCTCGACCGCACCGTCACCCGCGTGTACGGAACGGAGCTGCCCGACCCCAGCCGGTACCTGTCCGGCGGGGAGCTCGTGCTGTCCGGCCTGCTCTGGCACCACGGCCCGCAGGACTCCGAGACGTTCGTCCGCTCTCTCGCCTCCGCCCGCGTGGCCGGGCTGGCCGCCTCGGAGACCGAGAACCGCGCGTTGCCGGTCGATCTGGTCGACGCCTGCGAGCGCCACCACGTGCCGCTGCTCGAAGTCCCGGTCGACCTGTCGTTCGCGACGATCACCGAGCGCGTCTCGATGGAACTGGTGGGTCTCAGCCGCCATCGCAGGCTGCTGAACGTCGTGGCGGAGGGCTCCGGGCTGCCCGCGTTGCTGCTGGCGGGCGGCCACGAGCTGAGCGCGCCGTGCTGGGTGCTCTCGACGACCGGACGCGTCGTGGCCGGCGGCGAGCTGCCCGACCGGGTGACGCTGGTGAAGGAGTTCCTGCAGGCCGACCGGCTGCCCCGGACCGTGCGGGGGATGACCCTCGTGCCCGTGTCCGAACGCGGCGGCAACCGGCTCACCAGCTGGATCCTCGTCGTGGGCGGGGAGCCGCAGCAAGAGGCCGCCGCGGAGCTCGCCTCCCTGGTCGCGCTGGAACGGCTGCGGCAGGCGCAGGGCCGTCAGATCGAGAACCGGACCGCCGGGCCGTTGGTCGCCGCGGTGCTGAGCGGCTCGGCCGACGTGGAGTCGCGGCTGGCGGCGGCCGGCTTGGAGAACGAGCGGCTGCGCGTGCTCAGCGCGGTCACCTCTGATCAACGCACGGAGCTGGCCGCCGCGGTGATCGAGGAGACGCTGCCGCAAGCGTTGGTGACGCCTGTGGGTGACACGGTTTACGCGATTGCGAGGGCCGACGACTCGGTGCCGGACGACGTGCGAGAGGCGATCCGGGTGATGGAGCCGGGCCTTGGTTCGTCACGGGTGCTGGTCGGCATCAGCTCGCCGGTCGAGTGGCGCGGACTGCGTGGCGCGGCGGAGGAAGCGGTGCATGCGCGTCGTTTGAGCGAACGGCGTGGGGGCCGCACGTGTGTGGTGGCGGGCGAGGAGATCGCACTGCACCAGCTGCTGCTCGCAGGCGTGCCGGAGGAGCTGCGGACTTCGTTGAGACGCCGGCTGCTGGGCCCGGTGCTCGACTACGACGCCGAGCACGGTTCGGATCTCGTGGGGACGTTGAAGGTCTTCCTGGACTGCTCCGGCTCGTGGACCGCGGCGGCGGGGAAGCTGCACGTCCACGTGAACACCTTGCGGTACCGGGTCGGGCGGGTGGAGGAACTGCTGGGCGTCGACCTGGCGGAGTTCGAGGCGCGCGTGGACCTCTTCCTGGCGCTGCAGGCGGGGTAGCTTGGAACCCGTGCCCTTCGACCTGATGAAGGTGCTGCGCAAGCTCCGCCCTGCCGCCCCGGTGCCCGAACATCGGCCGATCGAACGAATCGCGGCCGACCTTCGTCGTGTGCGCCGGGCGCAGACCTGTTTCGGGCCGCGCGACTCGGCCATCAAGAAGTTCGCGGCACGTCAGGCCTACGACGCGCTGCTCGTGCAGGCCTGCGCGGCCTTGGAGGTCGAACATCGGTTGCGATCGTTGCCAGAAGGCATGGATCGCGAGATCGAGCGGCTTCGCGTCGAGGACACGCTGAAGCGTCGCGGGTTGTCAGTCTGATGGCTGATATCTCTTGAGCCTTCAGGCTGATGTCAGCGAAGGCTCCCGCTTCCTACCGTTCCGGCCATGAAGAGCGCCTTACTGGTGGGCCTGCTGCTGATCGGCTCGGCCGGTTGCGCGGCAGCGCCCGACATCCGCGTGGTGGTCGAGGGATCGGGCACGACGGACCGCCTGACCTACTCGTTTCCCGGTGACGAGGAACGGACGCTGCGCAACCCGGACCTGCCGTTCGAACGGGTGGGTGCCCGCAGTGGCCGGGTCCTGCTCCGCGCCGAAGGGGTGCACGGCGAACTCACCTGCAAGATCATCATTAATGGGCACGAGGTGCAGTCCGCGACCTCCACCACGGGTGCCGCACTCGCGTGCGATCACTCGATGGCCGTCTGACATAAGTCGGGGAAAGGCCGTAGCTTCGGGGGTTCGGGGAGGTACGGGTGATGAAGAACGTGATGAGCGGCAGTGCGGGGAACGTCTTCCAGGCGGGGGCTGTGCGAGACGTGCACTTCCACTCGTCACCGCGGGAGGCGCTCGCACCGTTCCAGCTACCGCCCGTGCCCCGGTTCTTCGTGAGCAGGAAGGCCGAGCTGGCCGCGCTTCGTCCCGGTGAGCTGGTGGTGCTGAGCGGGCCGGGCGGGGTCGGCAAGACCTCGCTCGCCGTGCGGTGGCTCCAAGATCGGCGGGCCGCCTTTCCGGACGGCCAGCTCTACGTCGATCTCGGAGCGCACGCGCCGGCCGGGCCCGTTGCTCCCGAGGAGGCGTTGGAGGGGTTCCTGCACGCGCTCGGTGTCACCGAAATCCCGCCGCAACTGTCCCGGCGCGCCGCGTTGTTCAGGACTGTCACGGCACGGCGCCGGCTCTCTGTGTTGCTGGACAACGCCGTGAGCGCCGCCCAAGTTCGCCCGTTGCTGCCCACGTCCGGCACGGTGGTCGTCACGAGCCGGTGGCGCCTCAGCCCGCTCGGTCTCGACGGCGCGCGGTTCGTGGACGTCGCGCCGATGGGCATCGACGAGTCGGTCGAGTTGCTGGACAGCGTGGTGGGCCAGGGCAGGCTCGCCCGCGAACCCGACGCGGCGCAGGAGGTCGCGAGGTTGTGCGGCGGACTGCCGATCGCGCTGTCCGTGGTGGGGGCGCGCTTGTCGACGCGGCCGTGGCGGACCTTCGAGCGTGAGGTGGTCGAATTGCGGGACGACAGGTTGCCCGCGCTGGACGAGTCCGCCTCCGTCAGGTCGGTGCTCGACCTGTCCTATGTGGAGCTCCCGGCCCGGCAGGCGCGGCTGTACCGGTTGTGCGCCTGGCTTCCCGGCAGCACGTTCGACGTGTCGGTGGCGGCGGCGATGATCGAGGAACCGGAGTACGACGTCGAGGACGCGCTCGAGGACCTCGTGGAGAAGTCCTTGCTGAGCGAGGCCGGTGACGACCGGTTCCGGTTCCACGACCTGCTGCGGGTGCACGCGCGGGGCAAGACCGATCCCGACCGGACGGCCGCGGTGCGCAGGGCGGTGGAGTGGTACCTGGCGCGGGCGGTCGAGGCGGATCTCGTCGTGGCGCCGGACAGACACCGTGCGGGGCCCGCCTACCGCACGGCGCGCAGAGATGCGTACCCGTCGCCGGAAGAAGCGATGGAGTGGCTGGCCGGCGAACGGGAGAACCTCGTGCGGGCCGTCGAGGTCGCTCCCGCAGACTTGCGATGGCAGCTGTGCGAACCGTTGTGGGCGTTGTTCCAGCATCACCACCTCTACTCGGACTGGATCTCGACGTACCGGCTGGGCGTCGCGGCGGCGGGGGAGTGCGGCGAACCTCTGGCGCAGGCGCGGTTGCGGACCCGTCTCGCGCTCGCGTTGATCAACACCGGGGTCGTGGACGAGGCGGTCGCCGAGCTGGAAGCCGTGCTGCCGTTGAACGATCCGATCAGCCGGTCCACCGCGCTGACCCTGCTCGGCCGGGTGAGCGAGCCCGAACGAGCGTTGCGGCTGTACCGGGAGGCACTCGCCCTGCGGACCCGTGACCGGGGCCGCGGGCAGGCCCGGCGCCGCATCGGGGAGGCGTTGACGGCGCTCGGCCGGTACGCGGAGGCGATCGCGGAACTGGAGCTGGCGGAGTCCCTGCTGAGCGATCCCGCCGAACAGGCCCGTGCGCGGACGTTCCTGGCGAGGGCGTGCCGGTTGGCCGGTGATCGGGCGCGGGCGCAGGCGCTGCTCGACTCCGCGCTGGACGGGTTGAGCCGGTCACCGGTGCACCTCGCCGACGTCCACCTCGAACTCGCCGAACTGGCCGATGACCCGCGCCCGCACCGGTTGGCCGCGCTCGCGTGCTACGACGACGAGACCGACCCACAGGCCGTGCGCATCCAGGCGCTGCTCGACCAGGACCGCGGTGCAGCCGGGGTGATCCCGCAGCGCCGCGAGGGGTGAGCTGCCCGCGGGGCAGAGGAGCACGTCCGCGACGGCGGCGAGCGAGGATGCGCTCCTGGCGATGATCAATCCGTCAGACATGGTGTGCCGCAACGGGTTCGGCGCGAGCGGCGTGGGCAGGCTCCGGCAACCCCAGCAGCCGGTACATCGTGGCGCGCAGGATCGTGGGCGCCTGGTCCGGCCGTGAGCTGAGCCGCGACGCGATGCCCGGCGCGCCTCGGGCGACCAGGTCCGCGAGGCTGTCCGGTCGCACCGGTGCCCTGGTCGCGAGCTGTACGGGGACACCGATCGCGGCGGCGTACTGCGTCACGCTGCCGTGGTCGCCGATCACCTGGTCACTCGCGATCACCGCCGCCCGCCAGCCCTCCTCTGGCGGGATGACGATCAGGTCGGGCCGGTCGGCGAGCCACGCGCGGACCTGCCACGGACCGTGCACCGACCACGTCGTCGGGTGGATGATCACGGCCTTGCGGAAGTCACCCGTGCGATACAGGTCGGGTCTGCTCGCGAACGTCGAGCCTGGCCGCCACGTCGAGGTGATCGTGACCAGGGTTTCGCCCGGCTCGATGCCCAGAGCCGTGCGGTAGGCGGCTCGACCCGGCAGGCTCGCCCGCATCCGGTCCAGGCACAGGTCTCCCGCGACCACGGCGTGCGGCACGGCTTCCGGACACGAGCGTTCGAGCACGCGCAGTTCGTCGTCGTGACTGAGGATCAACGCGGCGGCGGTCACCCGGCCGCCGCGCATCAGCTCGTGCCGGTCCAGGCCGTGACCGGTGAGACGGCGTGATTTCAGCGCGCCCGCGCCGTGCGGCAGCACGAGCACCGGGCCCAGCACGTGTTCGAGGTCGCGCCGGCTCGCCGCCAGCACCAGATCGAACTCCAGACCGGTGGCCTGCCGCCACGGCAAGGTCAGCAAGCCTTGGCGTTGCAGGAACTCGTGCGTGCCGTACGAGATTCCGCGCGTGTCCGGAACGGTGCACACGACCTGGATCCGCTGGTCCGCCTTCACCAGTTCGAGCACGTCCATCAGCCGGGTGCCGGCGACGAGATGCGGCACGAGCGCGAGCACCGTCCGGCAGCCCGGCACGGTCACCCGCCGGTCGGCCCGTGGACCGACCGGCGCGTCCAGCCACGCCCCGTTCACGCGGCCAGCTCGGCGTCGCCGGCTGTGCAGTCGATGACCGGCGCGGTCGTCCCCGGTGTGAGCGACGCGTGCCTGGTCATGATCAGCACGACGTCCGCCGGGGTGTCGACTGGACCGCTGGTGAGCGTGGTTCCGTTGTCCAGCACGAGGTTCGGCACGAACGGGTCGTGGTAGGTGACGACCGCCTCGCGGCTCAGCTCGTTGATCACCCGCAGCGCCGGGGACTGCCGGACGTTGGCGACGCCGGGCTTGTAGGTCACGCCGAGCACGTGCACGCGCCGCATCGGCACCCCGAGCTCGGCGAGCTTGCCCCGCACGCGGTGCAGGAGGTGGCTCGGCATCGCGTTGTTGACCAGGATCGCCGCGTCGACGACCGGCGAGTGCAGGCCGTGGCGCCGCGCGCTGGCGGTGAAGAACCCCGCCGACACCGGGATGCAGTCACCACCAGCGCCGGGGCCGGGCCGGTGCCGCAGGAACCCGAACGGCTTGCTGCCGGCCGCGTCGAGCACCTCGTGCACGTTCACGCCCTGCGCCCGGCACAGCGCCGCGAGCTCGTTGGCAAGTGAGATGTTCACCATTCTGAAGGTGTTCTCGAAAATCTTCGTCAACTCGGCAGCGCGCAGCGTGCTGACCGCGACGACCTCGGCGCAGAGCCGCTGGAGCAGTTCGACAGCGCGTTCGGTGCAGGTCGGCGTGAGACCGGCGACGACCCGAGGCGTCGGCGTCGTGTTGCCGGGGTCCGTGCGCACCGGCGAGTGCGCCACGTGGAAGTCGATGCCGGCCTTCAGCCCGGACGCGCTTTCCAGTCGTGGCACGAGAACTTCCTCGACGGTGCCCGGTTCGCAGGTGCTCTGGATGATCACCAGCGCACCGCGGCCCAGCACCGTGCCGACGCGGTTCACGGCGGCGACGAGCATCCCGGTGTCGAGTCCGCCGTGCCGTTCCGGCGGCGTCGGGACGCACAGGACGTAGCTGCCGGCCGGGACGATCTCGTTGTGGCGCAACGACAACAGCCCGGACTCCAACGCTTCGGCAAGCATGGTCTCGTCCACGGTGGTGAGCCCGCAGCCCGGTGTGCGGGCGGTGATGTGCCGGACGCGCTCGGCGCTGGCGTCCACGCCGAGCACGCGCAGACCGGCGGTGGCGGCGGCGACGGCGACCGGCAGTCCGGTGAAGCCGAGCCCGATGACGACGGTGTCCATGTGACCTCCCTGGTCGGTGTGGCACCAGGCTGTGGCGCGGTTCTGCCCGAACCCTTTCCGCGTGGTGTGCCTGCCGCTGAACGCCCAGGTGGGAACGGGTCGGATGATCGTCTTCCACTTGAAATGGACTGATAGCGCTTTCCGATAGCTGTCCGCGATTTGTGGACAATAAGCGACTCGAAATGACAACAAACCTGGATCGCGTGGGAGAAACGCGGCACACTGCTGGTCGGGAGTCGTGCGCCCGGGGAGGGGTGGCACCGATGGAGATCGCTTTTCGCATACTCGGCCGAACGCGCGTGCGCGTCGACGGTGAGTTCGTCGCGGACTGGGGCAAACCCAAGGCCCGCGCGGTACTCGCGGTGCTGTTGCTGAACGCCGGCAACGCGATTTCGGTGAACTCCATCGCGGATTGGGTGTGGCCGGAACGCCGTCCGGCCAATCTGCACGCGACCGTCCACACGGCCATTACGAGCATCCGCGCCGCATTGCAACGCACCGGCGTGCGGTTCACGTTGCGCAACGAGGAACGTTCCTACCGCCTCGACGTCGACCGCGCCCTGATCGACCTGCACGTGTTCCGCAAGCTCGTGGACCGCGCCCGCGCCATCGGCGGCACCGACCACCAGGCCGCGTGCGCGCTGGTCGAGCAGGCGCTGGAGCTGTGGGGCGACGAACCGCTGGCGGACCTCGACAGCGAACTGGCCGCGCGCCGGCGCGACCACCTCGTGCGCAGTTACTACCTGACCGCCTCGCACGCGTTGCTCTACGGACTCGGCAAGCTCGGCGACTTCGCGCGAATGCTCGACCACCTCGACGAAATCCCGCCAGAACTCGATCTGGAAATCCTGCTCGCCAAGCACCGGCTGACCGCGTTGTACGGACTGGGCAGGGCGCACGAGGCGTTGAGCTGTCTGGTGCGGATCCGGCGCCGGATCGTGAACGAGATCGGCGACGGTTCCGAGGCGGAGCTGAACGCGTTGCACGAACGGTTGCGCGTCCGGCACGAACAGTCCACGCCGGTCCGGAGTCCTGGCCCGCGCTATTTGCCGCACGACGTGGACGTATTCGTCGGACGGGAGAACCTGTTATCGGATTTGGACGCTCTCGTGCCGTCCCGCCCGGTGCCCAAGTTGATCTGCCTCGACGGTCAGCCGGGCATGGGCAAGACCGCGCTCGCGGTGCATTGGGCGCATCGCGTGCACCAGCGCTTCCCCGACGGCTGCTGGTTCGCCTCGCACGCCGACGGCTCGGAGGTGGTCGCGGACCTGCTCGTGGCGTTCGGCGTGTCGATCGAGGCGATCCCGTCCGTGTCCGCGCGCATCGCCCGGCTGCGCGAGCTGCTGGCCACCAGGCGAATGCTCGTCCTCCTCGACGACGTCGACGGCGTGGAACCGCTGTTGCCCGCGTTGTCGACGTCGGTCGTGCTCGTGGTGAGCCGGGCGAGGATGAGCTCTCTGGTGCTGCAACACCACGCACGCGCGTTCACCGTGCTGCCACTGGCTTGCGAGGAGATCGCGGCCTGGCTCACCGGACGCCTCGGCGACCGCGCCGTCGCCGCACCGGACGTCGTCGCACGTCTCGCCGAACGGACCGGCGGCATGCCGTTGGTGATGCAGCTGATCGGCGAGCAGGTCGCCGCGCAGCCGGACAGGTCGCTCGCCGACCTGCTCGACTCGCTGACGGACAGCCGAACGCTGTTGTCGTTGCAGGACAACGGTATCCGTGTCCTGTTCGAACGTTCCTACCGCGCGCTGACACCCGCGCAGGCACATCTGTTCCGGCTGTTCGGGCTGCATCCGTCGCACGAGATCCCGCTGCCCGTGGTCGCGGCGCTAGCGGGCCTGCCGATCGACGAGGCCCGCGTGCTCGCGGACTCGCTGGTGTGGAAGCGACTTGTGGACACAGTGGACGGTGACCGCTACCGGATGCACGACCTGCTGCGCGAGTACGCCGCCGACCGCGTCGCGCACGACGAGCCGCAGGAGGAGCAGGACGCGGCGATGACCCGGCTGCTGGGCTGGTACCTCCACACCGCCAACAACGCGGACCGCAAGGTGTTCGGGTTCCGCGACGGCGTGCCGATGCTGCCGCTGCCTGAAGGTGTGCGGCCGGGCGAGTTCGCGGACGAGGACGAGGTCGCGCGCTGGATCGCCGGCTCCAAGGCGAGCATCGTCGGTGTGCTGCAGCGCGCCTCGCGGCAACCGGGTTACGTCTGGAGGATCGCCAACGGGGCAGGTGAGCTCGTTGTCAGGTACGGCCACTACCAGGAGGTGGTGGCGATGATGACCGCCGCCGCCGAGGCCGCGCGCGTCGACGGTCACCTGGTGGGGGAGGCGCAGACGGTCACCAACTTGGCGTACGTGTACGGCAAGCTGCGCGACTACTCGATGGCCGAACGCCTGCTCGACCGGGCGCAGCGGCTCTTCGGCGACCACGACGACCCGGAGGCGCTGGCCGTCCTGCTGCGCAACAAGGCCGACTGCCTGCGCGGCGCCCACAACGTGCCGAAAGTGCTGGAGTTGCTGCGGGAGGCGCTCGTCCTCGCGGACGGGTTCGCGGACACCGAGAGCGGGATCCACTTCCGCATGGGCCTGGCCTGCCGGGAGGGCGGCAGGTTCGCCGAGGCCGCGGTCCACCTCGTCCAGGCCCGCCTCATCCGTCAGCGCATCGGCGACTACAAGGGCGAAGCGGACACGCTGGTCGCGCTCGCCGAGCTGGCCCGGGAGAGCGGTGACGACTTCTCCGCGCGGACGAACTGTCACGAGGCACTGGCGCGCTATGCCCAGGCCCACTTCCAGCCCGGGCTGGCGAGTGCGCGACTGCTCCTGTCGGTGATCGCCCGGGATCACGACGACCCGGACCGGGCGCTGGTCTACGCGACCGAGGCGCTGGAGCTCAGCACGGGGCACGACAGGGAGCTGGAGGCGCGGTCGCACGACCTGCTCGCCCAGCTGAACTGGAAGGCCGGCGAGCACGACCTGTCGACCGAGCACCTCGAGGAGGCCTACCGGGCCTATCGGGACATCGGCGACGACCGGGCGCATTCGGTGGCGGCCCAGCTCGACGAGCAGGTGGCGTCGAGCGGTCCAGTCCTGCCGACTTCACGAATGGAGCAGTCGGCGACCTGGTTCGAGAGCGGCGTGGAATAACGTCACTCGATCGGCCGATCATGTACTGAGGGTGTTCTTCCGATGGCGTGATGACCGGAACGCCAGACGATCGGGTCGAGATGGTTGGCCGAACGTGTTGCGCCAACAAGGGGTTGTCGCGTTGCGCTACCCCGCGACGTACGTCACAACCCGCTTTGGCAAGATCAGCATGTGCTAATGAGAAGGCTGCTATGCAGCGCAGTACTAGTAGCGGCGGTGGCCGCAGGAGTGCCCGGTAGCGCGCAGGCTACGGCGGCTACCGAGCACGCGGGCGAGCCCGCGGCCCATGCGCTCGACTCAGAGTGCCGCACGGGCTCCTTCAAGTGGGGATCGTCAGCAGTACCCGTCTAAAGGTTGCTTCACCCCTCGACCTGTCCCGGCGGCAACCGGGGCAGGTCCTTTTACATTAGCGCGTCGATCGGGCAGCGCGGCACCATCTGAGTCTCAACTCGGCATCCGGTCCAAATATCAGAATCATCTATGGGCGTCGTGCGTGTCCATCTGTCCGTGCGTATGGCGAAGATGATGACACGTTCCATACGGTGTGAACGACCTTTACTGCCGCTGAAACCGCAGGTGAGGGCCAGAAGACCCGATTGGGGGGCCTGAAGGGTTGTCCACATGGGTCTCGCAAAGACGCCGGTGAATTCGTCTTATCCTTTGGCGCATGCCGAAGGATTTCCGTGCCACGACGCTTGAGCGCGCGATTGGTCGAAGCCTGGCCACATGGCGCAATGAGCGGGGGTTCAGCCTCACCGAGGCGGGCATGCGAGTGGGGTTCAGCAGCGCGAAACTGTCGACCATGGAGAACGCGGTGCAGCCCTCGGCTCCCGTGGACATCATGGCGCTGGGCTACGTCTACCGCGTGCCCGCCGTGGACTGGCAGACCGTGGTGCTGCAGGCGGAGCACGCCGAACGCCTCCGGACCGGGCCGCGCGGGCCCGAATTGTTCGACCCGGCCGGGGACTTCGCGCACCTGGTGTTCGAGGCGACGTCGTTGCGGACGTTCACGACCGACCTCGTGCCTGTCGTGTTCCAGCTCGCGGACTACACGAACGCGGTGAGCCGCGCCGGCGATCCGGATCGGGGCGTGGTGCACGCGCGGGTGCGGGAGTCGTGGTCGTCCCGGCTGCGCGACAAGGATCCGCTGACCGTGGAGGCGGTGTTCCCCGAGGCCGTGCTGGGGCAGGTGGTCGGTGGGCCGAGGGTGATGAAGGCGCAGCTGCTGCACCTGATGGAACTGAGCGAGCAGCCGTCGGTGAGCCTGCGGATCGTGCCGCGCGGGGCGGGTGCCTACCCGGCGATGGGCTCACCGTTCACGTTGCTGGGTTTTCCACATCGCCAGCACAACGACGTCGTCTACTTCGAGACGTTCATCAAGGGCGAATACGTCGAGGACCCGTCGTTGTGCGAGCTGTGCGCGCAGCGGTTCGCCCGGTTGCGGCAGTTGGCGCTGGGCGAGGGAGAGTCGCTGGAGCTCATCGCCGAGGCGGCCGCTGAGCTTTAGTGCTCACCTGGCAGGTGAGCGGCCAGCCCGGCCAGCACGCGGTCCAGCCCCGCCTCGAAGCCCCGGTCCTGGCGGTCGGCGCAGTACGGCGCCTACACGCTGGGTGGCTGGGCGGACGGCGGTGGGCCGCCGCGGGTGCACACCGTCGAGTACGAGCCGCCCGGCGACCGCGACGCGCCCGTCACGGCGGAGGAGATGCAGGCCAGCCTGCGCCGGGTCAGCGGCACCGACGTGACGGTCACCCGCGTGCACGTCGCCACCCGCTACGCCGACACGACCCGGCAGGCCACCACCTACCGGCGCGGCCGCGTGCTGTTGTGCGGGGACGCGGCGCACGTGCACTCGCCGGCGGGTGGACAGGGCATGAACCTGGGGCTCGGCGACGCGGCCAACCTCGGGTGGAAGCTCGCCCTGGTGGCGCGCGGCGTGGCACCGGACTCGCTGCTCGACACCTACACGGCCGAGCGCCACCCCATCGGCGCGTGGGTGCAGAAGTGGAGCATGGCGCAGACCGCGTTGAGCACGGCTCGTGGCTCGCGTGCGGATGCGTTGCGCGAGGTGATGGCCGACCTGCTCGACACCCCCGACGGCGCGACCCACGTGGTGTCGAAGATCGGCGGCGGCTGGCAGCACTACGACCTGCCGGGCGACCACCCGCTCGTCGGCCGCCGCGTGCCCGACCTGGCGCTCGACGACGGCACCACGATGGCCGGGTGGTTCCGCGACGGACGGGCGGTGCTGCTCGACGTGGACTCGGGCGCCGCCGGGGTCGCCGTTGCGTGGGGCGACCGGGTCAAGGTCGTGACCGCGCGGCCGGTCGCGTTCCCGGACCAGCCGATGGCCGCGCTGGTCCGCCCGGACGGCCATGTCGCGTGGGTCGGGTTCGGTGCGACTGATGGTCTCCGCGCCGCCCTGACCACGTGGCTCGGCCCCTCACCTGTAGAGATGTCGGATTCCTGAGAAAACTCCGGTTCCGCCGCCGGCTGGAGAAGGATCGAGGGCGCACCCAATCCGATTAGGAGGCGGCATGTACCGCAGATTCGGTGTCCTGTTCGCGGCTGTCCTGGGCGTCACGCTCACCGCCGCGGCGCCGGCCACCGCAGACGCGTCACACGAGCAGTTCCCAACGGAGTTCTCCCTGCCGAACGGGTGGCAACCGGAAGGCATCGCGATCAGCGGCACCACGGCCTACTTCGGGTCGCGGGCCGACGGGTCGATCTACGCGGCGGACCTGCGCACCGGTAAGGGCGCGGTGCTCGCCAAGGGGCCGGGCACGCCGTCGCTCGGCATGAAGGTCGACAGCCGCAAGAGGCTGTGGGTCTCGGGTGGTACCGGCGGCGACGGACGGGTCTACGACACCCGCACGGGCGCGTTGCTGGCGAAGTTCCAGTTCGCGACCGCGGACACGTTCGTCAACGACGTCGTGCTGACGGAGAAGTCGGCGTGGTTCACCGACTCGCGCAAGGCGGCGCTGTACGAGGTGCCGCTGAACCTCAAGCCGCACCGGACCCTGGCGCTGACCGGCGACCTCGTCGTGACGCCCGGCGCGACCAACCTCAACGGCATCGTCACCGGGCTCGACGGCGGGCTGCTGGCCGTGCAGAGCAACACCGGTCAGCTGTTCCGGATCGACCCGCGGTCCGGCAAAACCACGAACGTTAATTTGCACGGTCAAGTACTCACCAATGGTGACGGTCTGTTGCGTGAGGGACGGCAGTTGTACGTGGTGCAAAACCGGCTGAACAAAGTCGCGCGCTACACGTTGAGTCGCGATGGCGCCACGCTGGCCGCGGAACGCACGGATGCGCGGTTCGACGTTCCCACGACGGTCGCCGCGTTCGGCAAACGCCTCTACCTGCCGAATGCTCGCTTCAGCACACCACCGACCCCCGACACGACCTACACCGTGGTCGCGGTCGACCGCCCATAGGCAAAAGTGCACGAGAACTAGCCCGTCCGGGGGTTCCTACATGCCAAGAACCCCCGGACCGGGTGTTGCACCGCTCACTCGACTGGGTAGCCTGCCAACCGCGTACTGCGTGTGATCGCTGTCATTGGGTAACGATGATCTCTGCTTGTTACCGTATTGCAGCCGAAGGAGTGACTCGGGTTGCCCGCAGCGCTAGCCGTGGGACACAGGAGACCGTGAGAGCGCTGTGAACGAGAAGAGCGGTTACACACCGACCAACTACCGGACGATTCGGTCGCGACTGGCCGGAGTGGTCGTCGTACCCAGCGTCGTCCTGCTGGTCATGTGGGCCGTTTTCTCCAGTTACACGGTTTTTGACGGTTTCTACATGCGGTCCATCGCGTTGAGCGTGCGTCAATCGGCGATTCCGTCAGCGGAGGCGTTCGCGGGCCTGCAGCAGGAACGCCAGCTGAGCCTCGTGCTGCTGAGCAAGGCGCCCGGTGTGGACAAGGCGGCGTTGGAGGCCCAGCAGGGCAAGACCGACGAGTCGCTGCGCAAGATGAAAGACGCGTTCACGGAACTTCAGGACAACTCACCGCAAGAAGTCGCCGACCGGATCAAGGCGCTCGAATCCGCTTTGAACGAGCTGCCGCAGCAGCGCGCGGGGGTCGAGGCCGGCGCCGCGAACCCGCAGGCGGTCTACGACTACTACAACGGCCTCATGGACGCGGGCGTCTCGCTCTTCGGCCACCAGGCGCGGCTCGTGCCCGACGCCGAGGCCGGCCAGGCCAACGTCCAGGCCGTGACGATCTTCCAGGCGGCCGACTGGATGTCCCGCGGTGCCACCATCGGCTCGCGCGGGCTGCTCAACGGCAAGTTCACGCCGGCCGAACGGGTGGAGTTCGTCCGGCTCGTCGGCGCCTACCACTCGGCCGTCGACGCCACGATCCCCTTCGCGCTGGAGCAGCCGCGCGCGCAGTACGACGCGCTGCGGA
Organism: Lentzea sp. NPDC006480; assembly: GCF_040611995.1. Taxonomy (NCBI): domain Bacteria; kingdom Bacillati; phylum Actinomycetota; class Actinomycetes; order Pseudonocardiales; family Pseudonocardiaceae; genus Lentzea; species Lentzea sp. NPDC006480. The sequence continues at coordinate 16,360 of NZ_JBEXPJ010000044.1, read as the reverse complement.
CCAGCTCCGAGTACCGGACGTTGCTGGACCTCGAGAGCAAGATCATCAACGGCGACGCGAGCGTCACCGAGCAGCAGTGGCGCGGGGCGGCCGGCCCGGTGCACGAGAAGCTCGCGCAGATCGCGGCCCAGCAGGCGCAGGACGGTGCCGACCTCGGCCTCGCCAAGGCCAACAGCCGGTTCACCGCCGTGCTGATCGGGAGCCTGATCGCGTTGCTCGCGGTCGTCGTCGGCATCGTGCTGGCGTTGCGCATCTCGAACCGGCTCGTGTCTCGCGCACTGGTCACGCGGCTCGCGTCACTCCGGGAAGACACGCTGCGGCTGGCGCAGGAACGGCTGCCGCACATCGTGGCGCGCCTGCGGGGTGGCGAGCAGGTCGACGTGCACCGCGACATGCCACCGCTCGACTACGGCAACGACGAGATCGGCCAGGTCGCCGACGCGTTCAACACCGCCCAGTACACGGCCGTCGCGGCGGCGGTGAAGGAGACGCAGGCCCGTGAGGGCGTGAACCGGGTCTTCCTCGACATCGCGCACCGCAACCAGGGCCTCGTGCACCGGCAGCTCAAGATCCTCGACAAGCTGGAACGCGAGGAGGAGCACCCCGAGCAGCTCGACTCGCTCTTCCAGCTGGACCACCTGGCGACCCGCGCCCGCCGCAACGCCGAGAACCTGATCATCCTCGCCGGTGAGCAGCCGGGCAGGCAGTGGCGCAAGCCGGTGCGGCTGAGCGACGTCATCCGGTCCGCGGTCGCCGAGACCGAGCAGTACGTCCGAGTCAGGGTCAACCCGGTGCCCGACCGCGCGCTGGTGGGCGTGGCCGTCGCCGACACCATCCACCTGCTCGCGGAGCTCGTCGACAATGCGACGGCGTTCTCGTCGCCGCGCTCCGAGGTGATCGTCCACTCCAGTGCCGTGCCGCACGGGATCGTGATCGAGATCGAGGACCACGGGCTCGGCATGACGCAGGAGGAACGCCTCCAGGCCAACGCGAAGCTCTCCAACCCGCCCGACTTCGAGACGATGGCGTTCCGGGGCGAGTCCCGGCTGGGCCTGTTCGTCGTCGCCAGGCTCGCCGCGCGCAGGGGCATCAAGGTGGAGCTGCGCGACTCGCCGTACGGCGGCACGGTCGCGTTGTGCGTGCTGCCGCCGAACATCGTCGCCCCGCACAGCCAGGCCGGCGACATCACCGAGACCACGCAGATGCCGGTGCGGTCGTTCCACGACCACCACCACGGCCACGTCGAGGAACACCCGAGCTTCCCGGTGACGCTCGCCCCCGAGGTGCAGGCGGCGCTGAACGCCTCGATGAACTCAGGGGCCCTCTCAGCCGTTTCCGAATCAGATGCATCGGTGGACGAACCAAAGACCCAGGCACCTCCTCCTCTGCCGGACGGGAAGGCTCCCCTTCCCCGCAGGAAGAAGCGGCAGAACCTCGCGCCGCAGCTCATGCAGTCCTCGGAGGAAGTACCCCACGCCGAGCCGGTGACCGGCGAAAGGTCGGCCGAGCGGACCCGAGACGGGCTCGCCGCGTTCCAGCGCGGCACCCGTGACGCCCGGCTGACCGACGACTGGAGATCAGAAGGAGCCCCCTCGTCATGAAGGACAACACCAGCCAGCACGGTGAACTGAACTGGTTGCTGGAGGACCTCATCCAGCGCGTGGTCGGCGCCCGTCACGCGGTCGTGCTGTCGGCGGACGGACTCCTGCTCGGCCGCAGCGCCGGGCTGTCCCGCGACGACTCCGAGCACCTGTCCGCGATGGCGTCGGCGTTCCAGTCCCTGGCGCGCGGCACCGGACGGCACTTCGGTGGCGGCGCGGTGCGGCAGACCATCGTGGAGATGGAGCACGCGTACCTGTTCGTGACGGCTGCCGGGCATGGCGCTTGTCTGGCCGTGCTGGGCGAGGAAGACGCCGACATGGGCATGATCGCCTACGAGATGAACATGCTGGTCAAGCGGGTGGGCACCTACCTCTCGTCGGCTCCGCGCGCAGAACAGGCGACCGTGCCCACAGCACGAGAGTCGCGCTGATGACCGCGCGGGAGGACTGGTGGTACGACGAGGCCGCGGGGCCGCTCGTGCGGCCGTACGCCATGGTGCGCGGCCGCACCCGGCCGAACGCGCCTGATCTGCACCTGGTGACGCAGGTCCGTGCCTCCTCGGTTGCGTCCGACCAGACGTCGCTGACGGTCGAGCATCGCGAGATCATGGCCCTGTGTCTGCGCCCGTTGTCCGTCGCCGAGGTGGCCGCGTACCTCGACGTGCCGCTCGTGGTGGTGAAGGTCCTGCTGTCGGACCTCATCGAGCGCGGTGACGTGCTCGTGCAGAACTCCTCCCCCCAGATTCCCGACCGGGATCTCCTGCAGGCCGTACTGGATGGTGTTCGTGGGATCTGACGACCAGCTGACCGTGCCGACCGCGGTCAAGATCGTCATCGCGGGCGGGTTCGGCACCGGCAAGACCACCATGGTCGCGTCGGTCTCCGAGATCGAGCCCCTCCGGACCGAGGAACTGCTCACCGAGGCCGGTGTGCACGTCGACGACCTCGCCGGCATCGAGGGCAAGGACACCACCACCGTCGCCCTGGACTTCGGGCGCATCACCATCAACACCAAGGTGGTGCTGTACCTGTTCGGAACGCCGGGCCAGAACCGGTTCTGGTTCATGTGGGACGAGCTCGCGACCGGTGCGATCGGCGCGGTCGTGCTGGTGGACACGCGGCGGCTCGACTCGTCGTTCCCGTCGATCGACTTCTTCGAGCACCGCGGGATCCCGTTCGTGGTCGCGGTGAACTGCTTCGACGGGGCGCAGCCGTACACGGTGGACGAGGTGCGGCACGCGCTGGACCTCGACGACGCGATCCCCGTGATGCTCTGCGACGCGAGGGAGCGCGACTCCTCGAAGACCGTGCTGGTCGGGTTGATCCAGCATTCGATGAACCGGCTCGAAGCCGCTGTCTGAGCGCTGGTTCAGCGCCGGGTAAGCGTCCGGTGTCACCGTGCCGCGCATGACGCGTCTCGTGGTGGCGTTGTGCCTGCTGCTCGTCTCGTGCGGCGTCTTCTCTGTGTCTTCCTCTGCGGTGCCGACCACGACGTCGTCCGCCGCGTCGCTCGATTCGTCGGCCGCGTTCTCCATCGCCCTCTCGACTTGTCCGGCCGACCTGAGCCGCTGCACGCCGGCAAGGTCGCAACGAGGATGAAGGAGCAGTTCCCGGATCGTCCGTGGATCGTGAAGGCTTCTGCCGACCTGGTGAAGATGGTGGCCACCGCGCGGAAGCTGGGCTGCTACGGGCTCGCCAAGCCGACGGGAGATGAGAGCGCGCTGGCCGAGCTGTGCCCGACCTTCGTCGAGACCGTGCTGCTCAGCTGGCTGGCGCTCAATGCGGCGGCGCGGTGAGGGCTGCGGACAGCACGAAGAACAGGAAGCTCGGGCTCGTGGTGAGGGCGCGGTAGTCCTCGGGGAACAGCTCGCGCGCCTCCGGTACCGGCAGCGGCTCGCTGATCGTGGTGATTGTGAAGCCGGCCGCGGTGAAGGCGTCCGTCATGGCGTGCAGCGGCCGGTTCCAGAACGACATCTCGACCGGTTCGCCGGTGTGGTCCCAGGTCTCGGTGTAGTTGTAGGTCTCGAAGTAGTTGGTCCGGCGGCCTTCCGCGCGGTGGATCATGTGCATGGCGAACGGGTGGTCGATCGAGATCAGCAGCCGGCCACCCGGCTTGAGGACGCGGTGCAGTTCGGCGAGCGCCGGGCCCCAATCACCCAGGTAGTGCAGGACGAGTGAGGCGATGACGTCGTCGAACGCGGCGTCGGCGTAGGGGAGTGGTTCGGCCAGGTCGGCGACGCGCAGGTCGGCGCCCGGAACGCGGCGGCGAGCCAGGGCCAGCATGCCGGCGCTCAGGTCGAAGCCGCTCACGACGGCGCCACGCCCGCGCAACGCGGCGAGCAGCGGACCGGATCCGCATCCCGCGTCCAGGATTCGGCGGCCGGTGACGTCCCCGGCGAGTGCCAGCATCGCGGGCCGCTCGTAGTAGGCGTTCTGAATGTCGGTCTCGTTCGACTCGGTGTAGGCCTCGGCCAGCCGGTCGTAGTCGTTCGCACCCCCAGGCATGTGATCAATACAAGCACGACCGGCTCAGGCCGCGGGTCGGTCCAGCACGCGTTCCACGAGGGCCGTGTCGCAGTGCTCGACGAGCTCGGCGATCTTGCCGTCGGCCATGCGCAGGATGAAGCAGTAAGTCTGCTCGTACTGCTCGCCGCTCGTCGTCGTGCCGTGGCCCCGTGCCTGGACGACCACGCGGTCCCCGTCGGCCAGGACGAAGTCGGCTTCGCAGCGGTAGTCGGTGAACTGCGCCATCAACGGCCGCAGCAACCCGCTGAGCGCCCTGGGCTTCGGGCCCCAGCTGCCCGACCACGACCAGCCGCCGGGGAACACCCAGTGGAAGTCGTCCGCCATCGCCTCGCTCAGCGCGGCGGCGTTGCCCCGCGCCATCTGCTCGAAGACTTCCTGGATCTGCTTCTTGTTCTCGGCTGCTCCCATGGGGGCAACGCTAGGAGCGCCAGAGCTATGCGACAAACGACTGTCTTGCATGTGTGGTATCACAATGAAGCATGGGTGAGTTCACGGTCGTCGGGCTGCGGGTGGTGCGGGAAGCGGCCAGGCACGGGTCGTTCTCCACGGCGGCCGAGAGGCTGGGGTACACGCAGTCGGCCGTGTCGCGGCAGATCGCGCTCATGGAGCAGGCGGCGGGGCAGGCGTTGTTCGAACGGCAGGCGCGCGGGGTGCGGCTGACCGAAGCGGGGCAGGTCGTCGTGAGGCACGCCGAGGCGGTGCTCGGTGAGCTCGGCGCCGCCCAGCAGCACCTGCAGGACCTGAAGGAACGCCCGGCCACGCGGCTGCGGGTCGGCGCCTTCTCCACGGCCATGGCGGTGCTGGTGCCCACCGCGATCGCGGCAGCAGGGCCGACGCGGGTGACGGTGCGGGAAGGGCTGAGTCCTGGCCTGGTCAAGGCCGTGCAGCGCGGGCGGCTCGACCTCGCGGTGGTGACCGGGGTGCCGTCCGGGGAAGTCGAGATGACGCCGTTGCCGGAGGACCCGCTGTTCGTCGCGACCGGGCTCGGGCACCCGTTCGCCGGGCAGACCGCGGTCACCGTGAAGGAGCTGAAGAACCAGCGGTGGATCGCGGGGAGCTCCGAGCCGGGCACGACGCTGCTGGGCACGTGGGTCGAGGAGCCGGAGATCGCTTACGTGGCACGGGACTGGGTCGCGAAACTGGGCCTGGTCGCGGCCGGGCTGGGCGTCACGATCGTGCCGGGCCTGGTCGTGCCCGCGCTGCCGCCGTCGGTCGCGGTGGTCCGCGTCGATCACCCCGAGGCGGTGCGCGCCACGGCGGTCGTCGGACGAGCACATCCGCACGTCGAGGCGTTCACCGAGCTGCTCAGGGACGCCGCCGCCGAACTCGCCGTGCAGGTCCGGCGGCGGGTCTCAAGTCACTTCGCGTAGTTGTGGAACCCGCGGCCCGACTTCTTGCCCAGCAGGCCCGCGTCCACCATGCGCAGCAGCAGCGGCGGCGGCGAGTACAGCGGCTCCTTGAACTCGTCGTACATCGACTCGGCGATGGCCTTCGTGGTGTCGAGGCCGATCAGGTCGGTGAGGCGCAGCGGACCCATCGGGTGGGCGCAGCCGAGCACCATGCCGTTGTCGATGTCGTCCGCCGAGGCGAAGCCGGACTCCAGCATGCGGATCGACGAGAGCAGGTAGGGGATCAGCAGCGCGTTGACCACGAAACCGGCGCGGTCCTGCGAGCGGATGACCTCCTTGCCCAGGGTGGCGCGCACGAAGGCCTCCGCGCGGACCTGGGTGGTGGCGCCGGTCAGCAGCGACGGCACGATCTCGACCAGCTTCAGCACCGGCACCGGGTTGAAGAAGTGCACGCCGATGACCTGCTCGGGGCGGCCGGTGGCCATGCCCAGCTTCATGATCGGGATGGACGACGTGTTGGACGCGAAGATGGCGTCCTCGTCCTTCACGACCTTGTCGAGCGCGGTGAAGACCTCGGTCTTGATCTGCTCGTTCTCGGCGACCGCCTCGACCACGAACTGCCGGTCGGCGAACTCGCCGATGTCGGTCGTGAACCGGATGCGCGCGATCGACGCGTCCCGGTCCTCCTCGCTCAGCTTGCCCGCCTTGACGCCCCTGGCCAGCGACGACGCGATCCGCGCCTTGGCTGCCTCGGACGCGCTCGCGTTGACCTCGGCGACGATGACGTCGAGGCCGGCGCGGGCGCTCACCTCGGCGATTCCGGAGCCCATGAGGCCGGAACCGACGACTCCCACACGTTGAATGTCACTCACGCGCCCGATCCTGCCACGAACGGCTCGAAGTGGGGTGGGGCCCGTGCCCGGCGGGCCCCACCAGCGACGATCAGCTCAGCTCGTAGGCTCTGATGATCGTTCGCTCGACGGTCAGCTTCGGGTTCGTGACCGTCGCCTCCCAGCGTCACTGTTGCGGCACACCTGCCGGCTTAGATCCACCAGGGCTGGCTCCAGCGTCGCGGAACCACGCGTCCCGTCACGGGTTCACGACGTCGTACCAGTCGGTCCTGGTGCTGTACTCCGGCACGTAGTCGTACGACCGGCCCAGGTAGGCGCCCGTGTTGCTCCAGAAGTCGACGGTGACGTTGTACTTCCACCACCAGCCTCTGGCGTCCGTCCAGCACTGCCCGTCGAGCGCGTTCATGCCGAACCAGCCGCTCACGCTGAGGCCGTGCTCGTTGATGCCCGCGATGTAGGCGGTGCCGCCCTGCATCTGGTTGCCCGTGCCCCACCTCGGGCAGAGCCTGATCTGCTGGCCGTTGGTGCCAGCCGACGCTGGGGCGGTCCCCAGGCCGAACGTGGTGGCCAGAACCGCCACCGCGGCAATGAACTTCCTCATCGGTTTCCTCTCGTCACGGCGGCCGTTCCGCCGCCGTGACGAGAGCTAATCGACACGCGATAACCAGGCCCTCACGAGCAAATGAGACGGACGACTCCTGGATCGAGCCGCGTTCCTGCTCGATCGCGGTCAGCGCGCGGCGGTTCGGGTGGCATCTGCGGACGGTGCAGGCCGCCCGGCGAGGGCCGCTACGACCGGTCCGACCGTGGTGGCGTAGTCGCCCGCCGGTACGTGTCCGAGCGCGGTGGCGGCGCTCGTGTCGAGGACGAACGGCGGGACGCGGTGCCACGGGTGGCGGCCGAGCTTGTCGTGGTCGAGCAGGACTTCCCGCCACTCGTGCCCGAGAGCCCGCGCGATGATCCGGGAGATCTCCAGGCCGTTCGGGGCGTCCGGGTCGGCGGCGTTGAGGACGCGGGTGCCGGGCTTCCCGGCGACGGTCTCGATGAGCGCGGCGATGTTGGCCGTGGCGGACGGGTGGTCGGCGCCCTCGCCCCTGCTCGCCAGCAGCACGACCGGGTGCTTCGCGAGGATGCGCTGGACGAAGTACCACTCCAGCGGGCGTTTGTTGCCTTCTCCGTGCACTTTGGACGGTCGTAGCACGGTGATCGGCAGGCCGCTGTCCAGCAGCACGTGTTCGGCCGCGACCTTGTTGGCGCCGTAGCCCTCGCGGGTCTGGTAGTCGCCGTCGCCCGGTGCCACGGTCGGCTGGTCCTCGGCGACCGGTCCGGCGAACCGCGGCGGCTCGTCGGAGTTGACGTGCCTGCCCTCGCTGTCCGCGTACACGGCTTTGGCGGAGATCATCACGGTCGAGGTCGCGTTGCGCCTCAGCGGAAGCAGCGTGCGGGCGTGCGCGGCGGTGTAGCAGAGGCAGTCGACGAGGAGGTCGGCTCCGTCGCCCAGCGCGCGGGCGATGGCCGCCGGGTCCTCGCGGTCCACCTCACGGCCGGGGGCTTCGACGGTCCAGCCGCTCGACCGCAGACGCCGAGCGGCGGCACGGCCGATGAGGCCCGTGCCGCCGAGGATCAAAGCGCGTGGCATTCTCCCGACAGTACTCAGACGGAGTCGAGATCCCGTTCGATCGCGGCCAGCTCCTCCGGAGTGCCCTGGACCTTGGGGCCCTTGAACCACTTCCGCGCGGAGACCAGCCACCAGATGCCCGCGAACCCGAGCACAACCAGCACCGCGATCGGCGTGTAGTTGAAGGTCTTCGCCGTCACCGGACTCGCCTGGGGCAGCATGAACAGCACGGTGATGAAGACGACCCAGGCCACCGCCACGACACCGATCGGCCGGCTCCAGCGACCGAGGTGCCACGGTCCGCGCTGGAACCGGTCACCCTGCAGCAACCGCAGCAAAGTCGGCAGCACGTAAGCGATGTAGAGCCCGATCACCGCGATCGACGTGACAGCCGCGTACGCAGTCGCGTTCCACAGGTACGGCAGGCCGAGCACGAACGCACCGCCCGCCGCGAGCCAGATCGCGTTGGTGGGTGTCCGGGTGCGCTTGTTGATCTTGTGCCACACGCGGGACGCCGGCAGTGCGCCGTCGCGGGAGAAGGCGTAGATCATGCGCGAGTTCGCGGTCACCGAGGACATGCCGCAGAACAGCTGCGCGCCGATCGCGATGAGCAGCAACAGCTTGCCGCCCGTCGCACCCAAAGCGTCGATGAAGATCTGTGCCGGGGGGACGCCGGTCGAGCTGGTCAGCGCTCCGTCGTAGTCCTTGATCGCGAACGTGATGCCGACCAGCAGCACCCAGCCGGCGATCAGCGACACGACGATCGACATCACGATGCCGCGCGGGCCGCTGCGAGCCGCGTCGTGCGTCTCCTCGGTCATGTGCGCCGAGGCGTCGTAACCCGTGAAGGTGTACTGCGCCAGCAGAAGCCCGAGCAGGCCGACGTAGAACGCCGACGACCAGCCGGTGTTGTTGACGAAGTGGGTGAAGACGAACGAGGCGGACTGGTGCTCCGACGGCAGGAACACCAGCGCGCCGACGATCACGAGCACGCCGACGATGTGCCACCACACGCTGATGTCGTTCAGCAGCGCGACGAGCTTGACGCCGAACGTGTTCAGCAGGCCGTGCAGCACCAGCACCACGCCGAAGATCAGGATCGTGTGCGGAGGCGTTGCGGCATAACCGAACTGGAGATCCAGGAACGCGTTGATGAAGAACGCGGCACCGAAGTCGATGCCCGCGGTCACCGCGACCTGGCCGAGGAAGTTGAACCAGCCGGTGAACCACGACCAGGCGGCGCCGTTGCTCGGCGCGAGCTTCGCCGCCCAGTAGTACAGACCGCCCGCCGTCGGGAAGCTGGAGCAGACCTCCGCCATCGCGAGACCGACGATCAGGGTCATCAGGCCGACGAACGGCCAGCCCCACACGATGAGCGCGGGACCACCGGTGTTCATGCCGAACCCGTAGAGGGTCAGGCACCCGGACAGGATCGAGATGATCGTGAACGACACGGCGAAGTTGGAGAACCCGGACATGGTCCGGGAGAGCTCCTGGGCGTAGCCGAGCTCGTGCAGCCGCTGCTCGTCGGCTGACCGGGGCGCGGTGGGCGGACTGTCTGCTTCGTGACTCATCGGGGTCCTCCTCATTTGGACTCCGTCCAGTCCTTTAGACGGTGGCTGAGGGTGGCGCTAGTCACCCGGTGGTGTCAAGATGGTGCAGCCAATGGCTCGCAGACATACCTTTGGAGGACCGTCGGGATGCTGACCGTCGAGGAGTTGCGCGCGGCCGTGGACACCGGTGAGATCGACACCGTCCTGGTCGCGATCGTGGACATGCAGGGCCGCCTGCAGGGCAAGCGCTGCGCTGCCCAGTACTTCCTCGACGAGGTTCTCGGGCACTCCGCGGAGGGCTGCAACTACCTGCTCGCGGTCGACGTCGAGATGAACCCGGTCAGCGGCTTCGAGATGTCGAGCTGGGACCGCGGGTACGGCGACTTCGTGATGAAGCCGGACGTCGCGACGCTGCGGCGCGTCCCGTGGCAGGAGGGCACCGCGCTCATCATGTGCGACCTCGTCTGGGAGAACGGCGACCCGGTCGTCGCCTCGCCGCGGCAGATCCTGCGCAAGCAGCTCGACCGGCTCGCGGCCCTCGGCCTGGAGGCGTACGTCGGCACGGAGCTCGAGTTCATCATCTTCGAAGATTCTTACGAGCAGGCCTTCAACTCCGGTTACCGCGGGCTCACACCCTCCAACCAGTACAACGTCGACTACTCGTTGCTCGGCACCGCGCGCGTCGAGCCGTTGCTGCGGGCCATCCGCAACGGCATGACCGGCGCGGGAATGGTGGTGGAGTCGGCCAAGGGCGAGTGCAACCCCGGCCAGCACGAGATCGCCTTCCGCTACACGACGGCGCTGCGGACGTGCGACCAGCACGCCATCTACAAGAACGGCTCGAAGGAGATCGCGGCACAGCAGGGCAAGTCGCTCACGTTCATGGCGAAGTACAACGAACGCGAGGGCAACTCCTGCCACATCCACCTCTCGGTGCGCTCCAAGGAAGGCGAGCCGGTGTTCGCCGAGGGCCAGGGCATGTCCGAGCTGATGAAGCACTTCCTCGCCGGGCAGCTCGCGGCACTGCGGGAGCTCACCTACTTCCTCGCGCCGAACATCAACTCCTACAAGCGTTTCGTGAAGGGCTCGTTCGCGCCGACCGCGGTCGCGTGGGGCCGCGACAACCGCACGTGCGCGCTGCGGGTCGTCGGGCACGGGCAGTCGCTGCGGTTCGAGAACCGGGTGCCGGGCGGTGACGTGAACCCGTACCTGGCGGTCGCGGCGCTGATCGCGGCGGGCCTGCACGGGGTGGAGCAGAAGCTGGCGCTGGAGGACGAGTTCGTCGGCAACGCCTACGCCTCGGACCGGCCGACCGTGCCGACGACGCTGCGTGAGGCAGCGGATCTCTTCGCGGCCAGCGAGATCGCGCGGGAGGCGTTCGGCAAGGAGGTCGTCGACCACTACCTGAACGCGGCGAAGGTCGAGCTGGAGGCCTTCGAGGCGGCGATCACGGACTGGGAGAAGGTGCGCTGCTTTGAGCGTCTCTAAACCCCTCATCGGGATCAGCACCTATCTGGAACGCACGCGTTTCGGGCTCTGGGACGTGGAAGCCGCCGTGCTCCACCGCGGCTACCTCGACTGCGTGGTGCAGGCGGGCGGCAACCCCGTCATGCTGCCGCCGGTCGGCACGTGGACTGCCGAGACGATCGGGTTCCTGGACGCGCTGGTGATCGCGGGCGGCGCGGACATCGACCCCGCGACCTACGGCGCCGAGCCGCACGAGCTGACCGGTGAGCCACGACGCGACCGCGACGACTCCGAGTTCGCTCTGGTCGAGGCCGCGCTGAAGCTGGACCTGCCGGTGCTCGGTGTGTGCCGGGGCATGCAGGTGCTCAACGTGGCACTGGGCGGCACGCTGCACCAGCACATCGAGGGCCACAACGAGGCTCCTGGCGTGTTCGGGCGCACCGACATCGCGGTGGTGCCGGACACGAAGCTGCACGCGATCCTCGGCGACCACACCAATGTCCAGTGCCATCACCACCAGTCGCTGGACCGGATCGCGGACGGGCTGCGGGTCACGGCACAGGCGCCCGACGGGACGGTCGAGGCCGTCGAGCTCGACGGTGCGCGGTTCGTCGTCGGCGTGCAGTCGCACCCCGAGCAGGACATCGAAGACCTGAGGCTGTTCGAAGCTCTCGTGGACGTGGCAAGGAGAAAAGCGTGACCTTCGACGTCATCAACCCGGCTACCGAGAAGGTGGTGGGGTCAGTTCCGCACACCACTCTCGAAGAGACGGACGCGGCGATCGTCCGGGCGCAGCAGGCGTTCGAGAGCTGGCGGAACGTCGCCCCCGGTGATCGCGGCCGGTTGCTGCGCAGGTTCGCGGAGGTCGTCGACGCGCACAACGAGGAACTGGCCCGGCTGGAGGTCGAGAACTCCGGGCACACCATCGGCAACGCGCGGTGGGAGGCCGGCAACGTCCGGGACGTGCTGCAGTACTACTCGGCCGCGCCGGAACGGTTGTTCGGCAAGCAGATCCCGGTTCCGGGCGGGCTGAACGTCACGTTCCACGAACCGCTCGGCGTCGTCGGCGTGATCGTGCCGTGGAACTTCCCGATGCCGATCGCCGGTTGGGGGTTCGCGCCCGCACTGGCCGCCGGCAACACGGTCGTGCTGAAGCCCGCGGAGGTCACGCCTCTGACGGCGATCCGCCTCGGCGAGCTCGCGCTGGAGGCCGGTCTGCCGGAGGGCGTGTTCCAGGTCCTGCCCGGCAAGGGATCGGTCGTCGGCAACCGGTTCGTCACGCATCCGTTGGTGCGCAAGGTCGTCTTCACCGGCTCGACCGAGGTCGGCAAGCAGATCATGGCCGGCTGCGCGGACCAGGTGAAGCGGGTGACGCTGGAGCTCGGCGGCAAGTCGGCGAACATCGTCTTCGCGGACTCGGATCTCGAAAAGGCTGCCGCGACGGCACCGTACGGGGTGTTCGACAACGCCGGGCAGGACTGCTGCGCGCGCTCGCGGATCCTCGTCCAGGCGAGCGTCTACGACCGGTTCATGGAGCTGCTGGAGCCCGCCGTCAAGGGTGTGGTCGTCGGTGAGCCCGGTGACGACGCGACCGAGATGGGGCCGCTCATCACCGCGTCGCACCTCAGCAAGGTCGCGTCTTACGTCCCAGACGACGCTCCGGTCGCGTTCCGGGGAAGCGCGCCGGACGGACCCGGCTTCTGGTTCCCGCCGACGGTTCTCACTCCTGAACCTGGCGATCGGACGGTCACCGAGGAGATCTTCGGACCGGTCGTCGTCGTACTGCCGTTCCAGGACGAAGCGGACGCCATCCGGATCGCGAACGACTCGGAATACGGGCTGTCCGGTTCGATCTGGACGAACGACGTCGGCCGCGCGATCCGGGTCTCGCGTGCCGTCGAAGCAGGAAACCTGTCTGTGAACTCGCATTCTTCTGTTCGCTACTGGACGCCGTTCGGTGGCGTGAAGCAGTCCGGGCTCGGTCGTGAGCTCGGTCCCGATGCGCTCGACTCGTTCACTGAAGTCAAGAACGTCTTCATCGCTACCTGACAGGAGAACAACAGATGGTGCAGCGACTCGAGGGCCGCGTGGCCGTCGTGACGGGTGGCGCTAGCGGCATCGGACTCGCGACCGTGCGCAGGTTTGCGAGCGAGGGCGCGAAGGTCGTCGTCGCCGATCTCGAACCCGCGAGCGGCAAGGCGGCCGCGGACGAGGTCGGCGGGCTGTTCGTCCAGGTCGACGTGACCGACGAGGAACAGGTCAAAGCGCTTTTCCAGACCACTGTGGACACCTACGGCAAGTTGGACATCGCGTTCAACAACGCCGGCATCTCGCCGCCCGACGACGACTCGATCCTGACCACGGGCATCGAGGCGTGGGACCGCGTGCAGAAGGTGAACCTCACGTCGGTTTATTTGTGTTGCAAGTACGCGATTCCGCACATGCAGGCGAACGGCAAGGGTTCCATCATCAACACGGCTTCGTTCGTGGCGACGATGGGCGCGGCCACTTCGCAGATCTCCTACACGGCGTCGAAGGGCGGCGTGCTCGCGATGTCCCGTGAGCTCGGTGTGCAGTTCGCGCGAGAGGGCATCCGTGTGAACGCGCTTTCCCCTGGGCCGGTCAACACGCCGTTGCTGCAGGAACTGTTCGCGAAGGACCCGGAGCGAGCTGCCCGGCGCCTCGTCCACGTACCGCTCGGCCGGTTCGCCGAACCTGAGGAGATCGCCGCCGCGGTCGCGTTCCTGGCGTCGGACGACTCGTCGTTCATGACGGCGTCGAACTTCCTCGTGGACGGTGGCATCGCCGGCGCCTATGTGACACCGCTGTAGAGATCAACGGCAGATCATGATGGAGCATGCTCAGGAGGCGTTGTTCCGCCCCGTGCGGGCGGGCAACGCCTTCGAGGAGACCGTCGAACGGCTCATGCAGGCCATCCGGCTCGGCGTCGTCGCGCCGGGTGAGCGGCTGCCGTCCGAACGAGACCTGGCCACCCGGCTCGGCGTGAGCCGGGTGACCGTGCGCGAGGCCATCAGGTCGTTGCAGGAGAACAACTACGTCGAGTCGCGCCGGGGCCGGTACGGCGGCACGTTCGTCAACGACGTGATCCCGAAGTCCGCGCCCGGCAAGGAGTTCGGCGACATCCACGACGCGCTCACGCTGCGGAAAGTCCTGGAAACAGGTGCCGCGGAGACGGCCGCCGGTCGCTCGCTGGGGCCTGCCGAACGCCGTGGCCTGCGAACTCGTTTGGAAGAAGCGTCGAACGCGGCGCTGGGGGAGTACCGGCGCAAGGACTCGCGGCTGCACCTCGCGATCGCCGAAGCGACCGGGTCCGCGTCGCTGACCGCGGCCGTGGCGGACTCCAGAATGCGGGTGAACGAGCTGCTTGACACGATCCCGCTGCTCGAACCGAACCTCGCGCACTCCAACGCCCAGCACGAACGCATCATCGCCTCCATTTTGGACGGAGACCCGGCCGGGGCGCGGCTCGCGATGGCCGAGCACCTCGACGGAACGGCGTCCTTGCTCAGAGGCTTTTTGGTCTGACCGGTCAGACTCCCGCATCGGGACCAGTCCGGGAGGATGCAGGCCTGAAGCGGGCAACATGAAAACGTTTACAGGTTCAATTGTCCTGTTGTCATGCGAATTCCGCATGGAACAACACTTGGCGGGAGGCAATCGGGCCGTTACCGTCCGAATACCTCGGGGACTTGCAGCGCGAGGAGCTGTTGATGCCAGGGTTGCGCAAGGTGTTTCGCGACGCCATGGGCCGGGTGCACTCACTCCGTGTCTTGTCCGCCGCGGGCATGGTCAGTCTCACGAACTTCAAGATGTCCCTGCAGGCGCTGAAAGAGGTCAAGATCTGGGGGCCGAACGTCACGGCGCTGCGCCGTTCCGTCCGGCTGAATCCGGACGGTGTCGCGGTTGTCGACGAACGCGGTTCGGTGACCTACAGACAACTCGACCGGCGATCGAACGCGATCGCGCAGGGTTTGCGCTCGCTGGGGGTGCAGCACACGCACATCGTCGCGTTGATGTGCCGCAACCACCGCGGAATGGTCGAGTCGCTGCTGGCGTGCGCGAAGCTCGGCGTGCGGGTGTTGCTGGTGAACACCGGATTCGGCGCGCCGGTCCTGCTGGACCTCTTTCAACGTGAACGCGTGTCGCTCGTGATTCACGACGAGGAGTTCACCCCGCTGTTCCACCAGCTGCCGCCGTCGATCCCGCGCTGGCTCGCGTGGTCGCGCGACGGACTGGACCGGCGCACCCCGACACTCGACCAGCTGGTGGCCAAGGCGCCGCGCGGAGAGCTGGAGCCGCCGCGCGAGCCCGGTGTGGTCATCCAGCTGACGTCCGGGACCACCGGGGTGCCGAAGGGAACGCCGCGTGAGATCAAGTCGGTGCTCACCGCGTCGGACTTCCTCGACCGCATCCCGATGCACTCCGGCGAGTCGACGTTCATCGCCGCCCCGATCTTCCACTCGGTCGGCTACTCGCACCTGACGCTCGCCATGTCGCTGGGCTCGCGCGCGGTGCTGCAACGCCGGTTCGACCCCCGCAAGACGCTGTGGTCGGTGCAGGGCCAGCGCTGCACGACGATCGTGCTGGTGCCGACGATGCTGCAACGGATCATGGAACTGGACCGGTCCGTCATCGACTCGTTCGACCTCTCGCACCTGCGCGTGGTGTTCTGCTCCGGCGCCGTGATCCCTACGGACCTCGTGCACCGCACCCAGGCCGTGCTCGGACCGGTGCTCTACAACCTGTACGGGAGCACGGAGGTCGCGGTCGCCACCGTGGCCACGCCGGAGGATCTGGAGGCCGCGCCGTCGAGCGTGGGCATGCCGCCGCACAACTGCATCGTGCGGATCTACGACGAGCACGGTGCGCGGATCACCCGCTCGTTCGTGACGGGCCGGATCTTCGTGCGCGGCTCGCTGACCGTGGACCTGTACACGGACGGCTCGGCGAAGGAGACCATCGACGGTCTGGTCGCGACCGGCGACCTCGGCCACTTCGACCCGAGCGGACGCCTGTACTTCGACGGCCGCCAGGACGACATGATCGTGTCCGGCGGCGAGAACGTGTACCCGGTCGAGGTGGAGAACCTGCTGATGACGCACTACCGGGTGCGCGACGCGGCGGTGCTCGGCGTGCCGGATCCCGAGTACGGGCAACGGTTGCGCGCCTTCGTGGTGCCCGTGGCGGGGGCGCGGATCGACGTGCGGGAGCTGCGCGAGTTCGTGCGCACCCGGCTGGCGCGGCACAAGGTTCCGCGCGAGGTCGTGGTCGTGCCGAAGCTGCCGCGCAACGCGACCGGGAAGGTGCTGCGGCGCCAGCTCCTCGCGATCCGGCTCGGCCCGCAACAAGCATCGCAGTAGCTCTCACGATGAAG